>NZ_JBSWCE010000003.1:0-264441 GCF_056780015.1 Micromonospora sp. R311 | reverse complement strand
ACGACCTGCCGCAGATCGTCATCGGCATGGCCGTCACCCGGGACGGCATCCCGGTGCGCTGCTGGTGCTGGCCGGGCAACGCCTCCGACCAGACGGTGATCCGGCAGGTCAAGGACGAGATGCGGGACTGGACCCTCTCGAAGATCGTGTGGGTGACCGACCGCGGCTTCTCCTCCGCCGAGAACCGCCGCTACCTGCGGCAGGGCGACCACGCCTACATCATCGGCGAGAAGCTCCGCTCCGGATCGCCCGAGGTCAAGGCCGCCCTGTCCCGGCAGGGCCGCTACACCGAGATCGCCGAGAACATGCGCGTCAAGGAAGTGCGGATCAGCGACACCGACCGGTTCGTGATCTGCCACAACCCCGAAGCCGCCGAACGCGACAAGCACATGCGAAAGCAACTCGTCGCCCACCTGCAGGAGTTGATCGCCGACACGGACAAGCTCAGCGAATTCAAGCGCGGCGAGGTGCGCGGGAAGATCGCCGGCAAGCCCGGACTGAACCGCTACCTCCGCGCCACCCCCGCCGGCAAGCTCCGTGTCGACCAGGCCAGGATCAAGGCGGAGGAAAACCTCGACGGCAAGTACCTCCTGCGCTGCTCGGACCCCCACCTGAGCGCCGAGGACATCGCCCTGGGCTACAAGCAACTGCTGGAAGTCGAACGCGGCTGGCGCGACATGAAGCAAATCATCGACCTCCGGCCGGTCTACCACCGGCTCGAAGAACGCATCCGCGCCCACGTCGTCCTGTGCTGGCTCGCCCTCCTGCTCATCCGCATCATCGAGACCCGGTCCGGCACGACCTGGCCCCGAGCCCGCCGTGAACTCCAACGCCTCCACGTCGGAACATTCACCGGTCCCACCGGCACATTCCAGCAGGTCACCAGCCTGACCAAGCCCCAGCGAGACCTGCTCGCCAAGCTCGGCATCCCCCACCCCAAGCAGGTCCTCGACCTTCAGCCCCCACCCCGCTGACCAGCCCAAACGCCACCGCCTAGAGAAACGCCCTCCAGGCGGTCCCACCCATCTCCGCCCAGGTCAGAACCAAAATTTCAGCTCTCCAGGTCCCCGAATTACGTCGAACCCGGGACGAGGAGATCCGCTTCAACGCTTGGCCTTGGTCTGTTACGCGTCAGCCCACCGTGCCTATGCGTGAACACTTGCTCAGAGCATCGCGCTCCCAGTCGCTTCCTACGAGAGCGACGGGGTAGCTGGCCTCTCGGCCCCGCTTGTCATCGGTCTCGACTGACAAACCTAGCGGCAGCGGCTCTCGCTGGACACGTTCCACCGAGCACTCGAACCACAGCTCGACCGCGAGCTGACCGGTGCTGCCAGGGGGTAACAGCCGGGGTGATCCGATGGTGCGTATCACGACACCCGGCCTCTCTGCATGAACCCCACGAATGGTGATCGGCCCGGGGCCAGCGTTGGCCAACGCCAAATACCCGGACAGTCGGACGGATCCCTCGGAGCCCGCGCTTCCAGAGTCGGCCGATTGAGGGAAGGCCACGAATGCGACCACGGCGTTCCGCTCGCGCTGTTCACGCTGGTCTTGCAGTTGGTTGACACCGAAGCCGCCAAGCACAACGCCGACCACGAAGGCGGCAACGAGCCGCAGGGTCACCTTGCGTCTGACCACGAGGCGATCATGGGCGGAGGTACCCGACTTCGCCGACTGATGATTGTGCTCGTCCAGGTCGATCACTGCATGCTCCGCAACATGGACGTCAGCCTAAGTCTCTTGACACCAGCAGGTCGCCCGGCCGTAGAGCCGCCCGCACAGCCAAGGCCATCCACAGACGCCGACCAAGCCCGACAACGACGGACAGGCTGACCAGCCGTGCAAAGCCGGACCAGCCACCCCTGATGTTCTACTCACCGGAAGGCCAGCATGGGCCATCCGTGGGCCAGTAACCGTGGCGCGCAGCGGGCACGAGGGGGCATGAGACGCAACCGGACCGGCCGCCGCCCGCAGGCGTTTCGGGCGTAGCGACCGCCTGAGTGCACACTTCCAAACTGACGGTGCGGTGGGGCGGCAGCGCTACTAGAGAGCGTGCAGGTCATCGATGGTCAGCTTGATTGCGCCGGCCTCTTCCCAGACCGTTACCTGCAAGGTCATGTCGCTTCTGCCTTCCTCGCGAGACCAGAGGTCGACGTCGACCTTCCAGGCGTCGTGGTCAGCAAGGGAGTAGGCCTCGGCGTGGTTCCACGCCTCGGGCGGCAGTGGGATGAACGTCGCCGGGTAATCACGTGCCCAGACGCCCAAGTCGTGGTCCGGTCGCGAGTAGTCCCGCGCTAGGCCGTCGAAGTCGCCGGCGGCAATCCGTTCGACCACCTGCTCGATGATTGGTCGGAACCGGGCTGGGAGATCCGCAGCAGTCACCGGTCGAGTATGAGAAGCGGGGACGACGGCTGTACAGCCATTCGTACAGCCAAGCCGGCAGACAGACGGGGGCGAGAAGCGGCGGCAGCCGACAGACCGAGCAGGTCAGCCGCAGTAGCCGACACCCACCGACAGCAGTCTTGATCTTTGCAAGGCAGGGGTTAGGGGTTCGAGTCCCCTGGGCTCCACCACATCATCCGGTCTGCTCACGGCCTCTCTTCCTCCTCCGTCGGCTCCCCGCCGGATTGAGGATCATCTTTGGTCGTCAGCGGATCGTCAGCACCACCGCCGAAGACCCTGCGCACCGACTCGTGGAAATCCGCCGGGGTGTGCGTGTAGCGGTTGAGTGTCGTGGATGCCTGCTCGTGGCCCATCACCGCCTGCACGATGTCGACCGGGACCCCGCCGGACACCAACCAGGTCGCATCGCAGTGCCACGTCGTTTGGGCTATCTCCGCCGCTACGGACACAAGTTGAACCTCGGGTCAGGCGCTGCAAGATCGCCGTCGGATGCGTGTCGGCGAGTTTACGGACCACGGCGCTGTGAGGTCCAGGGCTGCTCCGCTCGCCGTCGGATGGCAAGCTCATGCCTCATGATCCATGACTTCGCCAAGGACTATCTGCACCGCCAGCTCAGGTCGATACGTCAGGCGCTGATCTGGAAGCTCGGTGGGGACGCCGTGAGAAATCCGGATCGCGTGGAGGTTCGCCCGTGAGGGCGGTCATCGTCGCGGCCGCGGTCGCGTTCATCATCTCCCTAATCGGCACGCCGGTGGCGATTCGCGTCTTCACCGCGCTCAAGGCCGGCCAGCCGATCCGATCCATCGGGCTCGCCAGCAACCAGGGCAAGAAGGGCACGCCCACGATGGGCGGCGTCGTCTTCATCGTGGCGACCGTCTTCGCCTACGTCGCCGGGCACATCGCCCTGACCACCCTGCCCGAGCGGCAAATCGCGCAGGAGGGGCCGACCATGACGGCCCTGGTGCTGCTCGGGCTGTTCGTCTTCTGCGGCGCGGTCGGCTTCTTCGACGACTTCCTCAAGGTGCGCCGGCGCAACTCCGACGGACTGTCCGCCAAAGGCAAGCTGCTCGGCCAGGCGATCGTCGGCGGCGGGTTCGGCATCGCCGCGCTCTACGTGCCGAGCACCAACGGCCACACCGTGGCCAGCGAGCACATCTCGCTCATCCGCGACATCAGCTGGCTGAATGTCGGCAAGGTCGGCGCGGTCATGGTCATCGTCTTCGTGATCATGGCGATGTCGAACGGCGTGAACCTCACCGACGGCCTGGACGGCCTGGCCACCGGCGCGTCGATCCTGGTGCTCGGCGCGTACGCGCTGATCGGCTTCTGGCAGTACCGGCACTGGTGCGCCGACGACGCGTACGCCCGGGTGAACGACTACTGCTACCAGGTCCGGGATCCCCTGGAGATCGCCATCATCGCGGCGGCCGCGGCCGGCGCCTGCGTGGGCTTCCTGTGGTGGAACACGTCCCCGGCGCGGATCTTCATGGGTGACGTGGGCTCGCTCGGGCTCGGCGCCCTGATCGGCGGGCTCGCGGTGGCAACCCGCACCACGTTGCTCTCGATCATGATCGGCGGGCTCTTCGTCATCATCACGACGACCTGGGTGATCCAGATCGTCTCGTTCCGGACCACCGGTCGACGTGTCTTCCGGATGGTGCCGTTGCACCACCACTTCGAGTTGGCCGGATGGAGCGAGGTCAACATTGTGGTCCGGTTCTGGATCGTGGCCGGCGTCTGCGTGGCGATCGGCCTGGGCCTGTTCTACTCGGATTTCCTGGCGGTCGTTGGATAAAAGCCACGCGACAAGCCTGTGTCGCGCCACCGACGGCGATCCACCTGGCAGCCTGGTTCCCCACCCGGGTGCCGGCTGATCACCCGAGCATGACAGCGGCCGTGAGCTACGCGGAATTTCGGGGTGGCGGTGACCGAAGCTTTTCGGGTACCTCTTGCCTCCGGCGTTCCCGCCCTCCGTCAGCAAGAAGTCAGCGAGACGCGCAACAACGGCCGACAACCGCTGGCACAAGACAGCAAGGTCCTTGACGCCAACGCCACGTGGTGAACCGGCCCTCGGTGTGGCCTGACCGATGATTCTTCCGCGCCGTGCTGGTCTGTACGCCGAGTACCGACTCACGGGAGGCTGACACCATGCGAAACTGACCTGCGGCATGAACCTGAGCCTGGACGGCTACATCGCCGCGCCCGGCGACGACCTCGGCTGGAGTGTGCCGAGCGACGAGCTGTTCCAGTGGTGGTCCGACCGGGTGAGGGCGACAGGCCTGGCACTGTACGGGCGCAAACTGTGGCAGACGATGAGTTCCCACTGGCCGACCGCCGACCAGCAGCCGGGTGCCACACCGGCGGAGATCGAGTTCGCCCGCCGCTGGCGGGACATGCCGAAGGTGGTGTTCTCCTCGACGACCAGCACGGTCGACTGGAACACCCGCCTGGTCACCGGCGACGCGGTCACCGAGATTACCCGGCTCAAGGCCGAGGACGGCGGCCCCATGGATATCGGCGGCGCCACACTCGCCGCAGTGGCCATGCGGGAAGGGCTGATCGACGAGTACGCGATCGTCACCCATCCGGTCCTGGTAGGTGGCGGCACGCCGTTCTTTGCGGCCCTGGACAACTGGGTGAACCTGACCCTGGTGGAGACCCGGACGTTCCCTGACGGCGTGGTCCTGACCAGGTACGAGACCAGGCGCTGAGTATCCCAACCTCGGATCGGCCCGGGCTTCGGGGTGGGAAGCGGAAACCGATGCGCTCGCCGCCGGCCGGGGGATCAGCGCATGGCCGCCGCCGTGGTCCGAGGAGGGAAAGGATCTCGCCACCAGTGAGCCGGTCGGGCAGTGGACCCTCCGACGTAGGCCGACGGCCCCGGGGTCGGCCGGACGAGGGTCCGCTGCGTCAGTGCCTGCTAGCAGCCCCACTCCCCGGCAGGACGGGTCGGCGACACGCGGTTGAGCGGTCATCGGCTCACTCGCCCAGCGGAGCACCCCGCCATTGCCACTCCTTCAGCTGCGGACGTCCCGGCAGTTCGATCCGGCCGGTGGACCACCGCAGCGCCGCCCAGGGGTCGACGGCGGCCAGGTCCTGCGCCGCTTCCGGAAACAGTCGAGCGAGTACCCGGGTGCACACCTCACGCGGAGGATCGATGGCGAGGCCGAGGCCCTGGGCGATGTCCTCCCCGTGCAGCAACGTCTCCACGCAGCCCATGGCGGCGAAGCCCGCCGGATCAGCTTGACCCGTGGGGTGGTAGGCCCGGACCTCCGGTCGGGCCGCGCGTACGGTGGCTGCCAAGATGCGGCCCCCCGCCTCGGCGACCTCCAGGACCTCGGCCGGGGAGGCGTCCTTGTCAGCGTTTGCCATGAAGCGCACAAACCGCTTCTCCGGACGGGCCACGAGTTGGCCGGCGAACGACATCAGGCAATCACCGATGTGCTCGGCGGTGTGCCAGCAGTCCCACTCCAGACTGCCCGCCCGCGCGAACCAGTCCAGGTCGGTCGCCGGTCGGAGGCTGGCGACAACACTGGACAAGGCGTCGTCGAGATCATCGGCGGTGACCGTCACGGTTCTCCCCAGATTTGCGAGGCCGGTGCCGCACCGGCCTTGGTCGGTAGCGGCCAACCTGCCTGATGGGTATGACGGATTGAGCGACAAGGGGTGTGGGCAGGGTGGACTCAGACGGGCCGAGGCGGCGGGGAAGGCCGGATCGCGGCGTACCTGACCTGGGGTTCACCGTGCTCGACGAACTCTTCGACGGCCACCATGCCGAGCCGGTCGAGCAGCCGGCGGGAGCGCACGTTGACCACCTGGGTCACCGCCACCACCCGGGCCGGGCCCCGGTCGGCGTCGAAGGCGGCGTCGAGCACGGCGGCACAGGCCTCGTACGCGTAACCGCGCCCCCAGTGCTCGGGCAGGAAGGTGTACGACAGCTCGACGTCGCCGGTGCGGTAACGACCCAGGAAGCAGAAGCCGACGGTGCCGCCCCCGGCGCGTACCGAAAAGGTGCCGGACAGGTCGGCGGCGGCCCGCCGTCGCGCCGCCGCCTCCGGTGACAGTGGACCGCCCAGGTGCCGGCGGACCAGCGGATCGGTCCAGGTGCGCTGTAGTGCCGGCAGGTCGGCGGGCGCGGCCGGTGCGATGGTGAGCCGTTCCGTCGTGATCAGCACCGGCCCGGTCTGCTCGGTCGAGCCCCGGTGCGCCGATGGCGACGGTCCGTGCATGGCCGGCACCGACCGGGGTAGGAGAAACGGCAACAACCCCCCGGAAGTGAGGTGTCATGCCAATGCCGACCGCACGCGACATCATGACCAACGACGTGACCTGCGTCCGTGAGCAGGACGACCTCCGCACCGCCGCCAAGCAGATGGCCCAGCTCGGCGTCGGATCGCTGCCGATCTGCGGCCAGGACAACCGGCTCAAGGGCATGCTGACCGACCGCGACATCGTGGTGAAGGTGCTCGCTGAGGGCCGCGACCCGGGCAGCGTCACCGCGGGTGAGCTGGCCCAGGGAAAGGCGGTGACGATCGGCGCGGACGACGACGCGGCCGAGATCCTGCGCACCATGGGGCAACACAAGGTGCGCCGGCTGCCGGTGATCGACGGGCACGAGCTCGTCGGCATCGTGGCCGTCGCCGACGTGGCCCGCTCGCTGCCGGAGCGCCCGGTGGGTGACCTCATCGAGGCCATCTCCGAGCGCGGCTGACGGCCCGACCAGCGGACGCCGCCCTCCGGCCACCGGCCGGGAGGCGGCGTTCGACGTACCGGCCGGCGGCCGTGAGCTGTCGAGCTAGCTGCCGGTCGGTGGCAGGGTCGGTTCGGCGGGCGGGGTGACCGGGGTGAGCGGAACCGTCTCGCCGCGGGCGATGGTGCGGACCCGCTGGACGAAGCCGCGCCGGCGGGCCTCCGCCACGAAGTGACCCAGCGGCGAGCGGAACACCGGGTAGTCGTCGTAGTGGATCGGCACGGTCAGTTTCGGGTGGACCAGCTCGACCAGGTCGGCGCCCTGCCGCGCGTCCATGGTGAGCAGGATGCCGGCGACCTTGGTGCCGCCCAGGTGGATCAGCATGGCGTCGATGTCCGGGTACCGCTCGGGGATGCCGGCGAGCAGCGGCTTGTTCAGGGTGTCGCCGGTGACGTAGAGGCGGAACTGCCGGCTGCCGTCGCGTTCCAGGTCGACCATCGTGCCCATCACGTCGGGGAGCAGCCGGTCCAGGGCGCCGGGCCCGTGCTGGCCGGGCATCGCGGTCAGCCGCAGCGTCTCGCCGTCGCCGCGCAGCTCCCGGGTACGCCAGGTGGGCAGCCCCTCGGCGGCCCGGAAGCCCCACCGGCGCAGCTTCCGCTCCGCCGCGGGCGTGGTGACGATCGGCAGCTCCCGGTCCAGCTCCCGCCGGGCCACCCGGTCGAAGTGGTCGCCGTGCAGGTGGGACAGGAGCACCGCGTCCAGCGACGGCAGCTGGGCGATCCGCAGCGCCGGGTCGGTACGCCGCCGCGACCACATCCCCTTGCCCAGGTACGCCCGCTGCCCCCGGTGCAGAAAGTTGGGGTCGGTCAGCAGGGTGAACCCGCCGATCCGCAGCACCGTGGTGGCGGTGCCGATGAACGTGACCTCCGGCTGTGCCGCCTCCATGTCCACCTCCACCCGCAGCCGTACCCCCGATGACCGCCGTCATGCGCGCGCTGCCCGGGTGGCCGGCGCCTCAGCCGTCGCCGTCGGTGCGGGCCCCGTCGGGCCGGCCGGTGGGGGCGGTCCCTCCGGACCGTCGGCGTCGGGCGAGCCGTCGGCCGCCTCCGGTCGGGTCTGCGGCAGCCGGTCCACCAGCCGGGTCAGCGCACCGTTGGCGAAGGTCGCGCCGAGCGCCGACCCGGTCGCGATGCTCCAGCCCACCGGCCCGAGCGGGGTGCAGCCGAAGAACTGGCTCAGGCCGGGCGTCTGCACCACCGCCACCAGCACGCCGAGCGACGCGGCGGTGGAGGCGAGCACGGCCGGGCTGGTGCCGCCGGCCAGCACGGTCTGCCCGAGCTGGGTGCCGACCAGCGAGACCAGCGCGATCGTGCCGGCCCGCCGGCGCCGCCCGGTGTAGCGGGCCACCGTCCAGCCGGCGGTGGCGCCCAGCGTGGTGGCCGCGGCGCGGAGCCCGATCTCGCGGGTGAGCGTCGCGCCGAGCGAGGTGTCCGGCCCCTCGCGCAGCAGCCCGTCGGCGTGGTCCGTCCCGGGTGGACGGATCGCGATGGCCAGCGCCGGCGCCAGGTCGGTGAGCAGGTTGACCAGCAGCAGTTGCCGCCCGGTGAGCGCGGAGCGGCCGGTGGCGGCGGCGCTCAGCACGCTGAACGCGATCTCCCCGAGGTTGCCGCCGACCAGGATGCTCAGCGCGTGCCGTACCGAGGACCACATCGCCCGCCCCTCCACCAGGGTGGCGATGATGGTCTCCAGCCGGTCGTCGGTCACCACCAGGTCGGCGGCGGCCCGGGCCGCCGGGGTGCCCCGCTGGCCGAGCGCGATGCCGACGTCGGCGAGCCGGATCGCCGGCGCGTCGTTGGCGCCGTCCCCGGTCATCGCGACGGTACGCCCGCACTTCTGCAACGCCTGGATGATCCGGACCTTGTGCGCCGGGGTGCAGCGGGCCACCACGTCGGTGCCGGCCAGCCGCTCGGCCAGGGCGTCGTCGTCGAGCCGGTCGAGTTCGGTCGCGGTGACCACCCGCTGGTCGTCGCCGTCGCCGATGGTGGCGGCGATCGCCTCCGCGGTCGCCGGATGGTCTCCGGTGATCATGATGGTGTGCACGCCGGCCTGACGGATCCGCCGTACGGCCGGCGCGGCGCTGGCCCGTACCCCGTCGGCGAGCGCCAGGAAGCCGACGAACACCAGGTCGCGTACGTCGTCGTCGCCGATCGTCGGGTCGTGCACCGCGCACTCCGCGACGGCCAGGATCCGGTGCCCCGCCCCGGCCCGCTCGGCGAGCAGCCGGTGCAGGTCGTCCCGACCGCCGTCGTCCAGCGGCTCGTCGTGGCCGTCGACGCGCCGGTACGCGCACCGGGGCAGCACCGTCTCCGGCGCGCCCTTCACGCTGAGCAGCAGCCGGTCCCCGTCCTCGCCGACGGTGGCGTGGTAGCCGCGGGACGGTTCGAAGGGCAGCCCGCCGGCGGCCCGCCAGCCGGGCACGTCGGTCTGCTCGACCACCCCGACGGCCGCGGCGCCGCGGCGTACCGACTGGTCGGTCTGCAGGGCCAGGTTGTCGGGGTCGTCGGCGGCCGGGGTGGCCCGCAGCGCGGCGGCCAGGGTCGGCCGGAGCCGGTCGCCGAGCTGGTCCGCCGGGGCGTAGCGGTGGCCGTCGCCGACCCCGGCGAGCCGCAACTGCCCCTCGGTGAGGGTGCCGGTCTTGTCGAAACAGAGCACGTCGACCCGGCCGAGCGCCTCGATGGTGCGCGGATTGCGGACCAGTGCGCCGTGCTCGGCCAGCCGCCGGGCGGCGGCCAGCTGTGCGGCGCTGACCAGGAACGGCAACCCTTCCGGGACGGACGCCACGGCCAGGTTCGCGGCGGTGGCGGCCGTCTCGGCCAGCGGTACGCCGCGCAGCAGGCCGGCGCCGGCCACCGCCACCGCCGAGCCGGCGGCCAGCGGCACGGCTGCCCGGGTCAGCCGGCCCAACCGGGCCTCCACCCCGCTGGCCGGCGGCGCCTGCCGGGCCAGCGCCAGGCTGCGCCCGGCCTCGGTGTCGGCGCCGGTGGCCACCACCACCGCGGTGCCGTACCCGGCGGCGATCGTGGTGCCCTCGTAGAGCATGGACCGGCGGTCGGCCACGGCGGAGGCGACCACCGGCTGGTCCGTCTTGCCCACCGGCAGCGACTCGCCGGTCAGCGAGGACTCGTCGGCCTCGAGGCCGACCGACTCCAGCACCCGGCAGTCGGCCGGCACCGAGTCCCCCGGTTCCAGGATGACCACGTCGCCGGGCACCAGGTCGTCCGCCGGCAGCATCCGCTCCTGGCCGTCCCGGCGCACCCGCGCGGTCACCGCCGAGCGGGACAACAGCTCGGCCAGGGACCGCTCGGTGTTGCGCTGGTGCACCGCGCCGATCAGCGCCGACCCGCCGACCACCCCGCCCACCAGGGCGGCGTCGACCAGCGAGCCGAACGTCGCGGAGAGCACCGCGCCGGCCGCGAGCACCGGGGTGAGCGGGTTGGCCAGTTCGTCGACGAAGGCGCGGAGCAGCCCGGTCGGCCCGGGCACGTCGCCCGGCCCGGCGCCCCGGCGGCGCTCGGCCTCGCCGCTGGTGAGCCCGTCCGGGCCGGTGCCGAGCCGCTCCAGGACGGTGTCCGTGGGCATCAGGTGCCAGGCGATGATGGTCGGCGCGGGCGCCTCCGTCCGGTCCGGCAGCCGGCGCGCCCGCCAGACGCCGTGCGCGAAGGCCACCGCGGCGGCGCCGTTCACCGGGCCGAGGGTACGGCCGGGCAGGTGCGCGGGGTCGGCGGTGAGCGCGTTCAACGCGCCCAGGCCGGTGCCGGCCAGGGCCAGCTGGATGTTCCGCCCGGTCATCCGCCGGGCCACCCCGGTCGCCTCGACGATCAGGGCGACGATCCGCAGGTCGGTGCCGACCAGCAGGTGCGCGCCCCAGGGCGGCGGCGCCTCCGGGGCGGACATGCCCAATCCACAGTCGGCGGCGCCGAGCGCCGCCCGGTCGGCGGAGGCCAGCATCACCACCGCCCCGTCGCGCTGCAACGCCCGGACGGCGTCGGCCAGCCCCGCGCCACCGGGCACGAGGGCGTCGGCGAAGCCGTAGCGCCGCTCGTCGTCACCGGCCACGACCAGCCGCAACCCGGCCTGCCGGGCGACGGCCGGCAGCGTGTCGACGCCCGGCGCCGGTTCGGGCTCGACCCGCAGCACCGCGGCCAGGGTGTTCCCGTCGGCCAGGCCGAGCAGGTGGCCGCCGGCGTCGCGGAGCCGCCGGCTCTCCGCGGTGTTCCCGGGATCGCGCGCGTCGAGCCGGTCCAGCGGGCCGAGTCGCCAGCCGTCGGCCTGCCGCAGCCGGTGCGGATCGGCGGGGTCGAAGAGCGCGAACGCGCGGCTGGCCACCTGCCCGGTGTCGGCGCCGGGCAGGGGCGCCAGGTCGGCCAGCACCGCTCGGTCCGAGCCGAGCACGGCGGCGTCCAGCACCAGCGTGTCGATCCGGTCCAGGTCCCGCAACACGATGCGGTCCATCGCGATCACGCCACGCCGGGCCAGGACCCGGCCCAGCTGCGCGGCGTACCCCTCCCGACCGCTGCCCGGGGCCTTGGGCAGCGCGGAGAGCCCCAGCGAGGCGGCCCGCTTCCGGCCGACGACCGGCGTCGCGGCGGCGGCCGCGGCGGCGCCGGCGGCCAGCATCCGGGTGGCGTACCGCTCGGCCGGCCCGTCCGGCTTGGGGCGTACCCGCTGGCTGGACGGCGCCCGGGCCACCGCGCGCTCCGGGTCGCCGGTCAACGTCGGTTCGGCCTTCGTCCAGGCGGCGAGCTGGGCGCGCGCCTCACCCCACTGCACCACCCGCTGCGCGCCGTCCAGCACGATGCCGGTCCAACCGCCGGTGAGGCCCTGCACGACCGCCTCGGCGAGCGGGAAGAGCAGGTCGGCGCGGGGGTCGGCGCGCACTCCCCGTTTGACGAGGGCGTGCAGCTTCGGGTGCATGTCGACGGCGCCGAGCAGCCCGGCGACCTCGCCCGGCACCGGGGTGAGCGGCAGGATCCGGGTGGCCGCCGAGATGGTCAGGCCGAGCGCGTCGGAGGCGAGCGCACCGAGCGTGCGGGGGGTGCGCGGCCCCTCCTCGGGCGGGTGCGGCGGGGGGATCTCCGGATCCGGTTCGTGCGGGCAGGCGCGTTCGCAGCGGGCCACCGTCGCGATCAGGTCCCGCAGCTTCGGCTGCGGCGTCCCGACCGCCACCACCACCCGGCCGGACGGGGCGTTCACCCGGGCCCAATCGACCCCGGGCATCCGTTCCAGCGCGGCCTCAACCTGCCGGGCGAGCAGGTCGCCGCCGTCCTGGCAGACGCCGTGCACCTCGATGTGGTGCCGGCCTGGCCGGGACCAGACCCGGCGGCCGGTCAACCCGGCCAGCCGGGCGAGCCGGGACGCGGCCGAGCCGACGCTCCGGGACGCCTCGCCGACCAGCGGCGGCACGGCGACCGGCGGTCGGAGGCGGCCGGCGACGCGGCCCAGCGAGGTCATCGAGGCGTACGGCCGGACGGGTGCCGGCCAGGCCCTCCGCTGCTGCTGTCCCTGCCGTACGCCATCTCGCCTCCCACGTCTGCTCCGGTGGCCGCCCGGGTACGCGGCGGCTCCACGGCTTCCCGCCCGGACGTCCGTTATGCCCCCCGAGCAGGGGAAGTTTCCCCGGTCGGCGCTCCGGGCGGACGGACGAGACCGCGGTCACGCTTGACCTCAATCGGGGTTGAGGTCGCAGGCTGGCCGCATGCTGATCGAACTGCTCAAAGCCGAGGTGCGGCGAGCCGAGTTGCCGCGTCCACCTCGTGCCGGCAACCGTCCGACCCCGGCGTGGCCGCCCCGTACGGCGGACCGGCGGTGACCGCCACCGCCGCGCCGGCCGGACCCGTCGCCCCGGCCCCGGGACTGTTCGCGCCCCGGCTGCGGGCCATGACGGTCGGCAGCGTCGCCCTGGTCTCGCTGCTGGCGTTCGAGGCGCTGGCGGTCGGCACCGCCATGCCGACCGTCGCCCGCAGCCTGGACGGGCTGGCCCTGTACGGGATCGCGTTCGGCGGCCCGTTCGCCGCCGGCGTGCTGGCCATGGTGGCCAGCGGCATCTGGTGCGACACCCGGGGACCGCGCACGCCGATGTGGCACGGGCTGGTCTGGTTCGTGCTCGGGCTGGTCATCGCGGGCAGCGCGACGGCGATGGGCGCGCTGGTCGTCGGCCGGGTGGTGCAGGGGTTCGGCTCGGGCCTGCTCTCGGTGGCGCTCTACGTCATTGTCGGGCAGGCGTATCCGGAGGAACTGCACCGGCGGATCTTCGCGGCGTTCGCGGCCGCGTGGGTCGTACCGTCGCTGGTCGGGCCGGCGGTGGCCGGCCTGATCGTGGAGCACCTCGGCTGGCGGTGGGTCTTCCTCGCGGTGCCGGTGGTGGCGGTGCCGGCGGTGCTGCTGATCCACCCCGGCCTGCGGGCGGTCGGCCCGTCGACGCGGGCGGCCCGGCCGGCCGGCGCGGCGGCCCGGATCGGCTGGGCCTGCGGGGCGGGGGTGAGCGCCGCACTGCTGCACATCGGGGGACAGCAGCGCGGTCCCTCCGCCGTCGCCCTGGTCGCGGTGGCCCTGGTCGGGTTGCTGGTCTGCGCGCCCCGGCTGCTGCCGGCCGGATTCCTGCGGGCCGGCCGGGGCCTGCCGACGGTGATCGGGCTGCGCGGCCTCGCCTCCGCGGCGTTCGTCGGCGCGGAGGTGGTGATCCCGCTGATGCTCTCCCGGGAGCGCGGGTTCTCGCCGACGGCGGCCGGCCTGGTCCTCACCACGGGTGCGCTGGCCTGGTCGGTGGGCTCCTGGTTGCAGGGCCGGTTGCCGGCGCCGCGGAGTCGGGCCACCCTGCCCCGGGCGGGGCTGGCCTGCATCGCGGCCGGCACCGCGGTGGTCGCGCTCACCGTCGCGCCGGCCGTGCCGGTCGGGGTGGGAGTGCTCGGCTGGGCGACGGCCGGGCTCGGCATGGGGCTGCTCTACCCCTCGCTGTCGGTGCTCACCCTGGAGCTGTCCGCCCCCGGCGAGCAGGGCCGCAACAGCTCCTCGCTGCAACTGGGCGACTCGCTCTTCGCGGCGACCGTGCTGGCGCTGACCGGCGCGGTGCTCGCCGCCGGCGCCGCCCCCGGCGCGGGCGACTACGCGGGGACGTTGGCCGTCGCGTCCGGCCTGGCGCTGCTCGGTCTCCTAGTCGCCGGCCGGGTGGTGCCGGCCGCGCGGCTGGTCGCCTGAGCTTCCCGGCCGCCGCCGGGCTCGGGCTGCGACCGGGGAGCGACCGGAGCGGCTGAGCTGCGACCGGGGAGTGCGGGGCGGCCCAGCGGGTCGGCCGGTCGAGCACCCCCGGGTTGTCGGCGGATCGGCGGCCCTCCGGAGATGGCGGCCGGCAGGATGGGTGGAGAGATGAACTTCCTGACCGTCCTGCCGCTGGCCGTGGTGATGGTCGCCGGGACTCAGCTGGTCGCGGCGGTCTTCCTCGCCGCCTCCGATCGGCCGCGGGCCGCGTCGCTGGGCTACCTGGCCGGCGCCGGGCTGGTGGTCGGCGGCGGGGTGACGGTGAGCTGGCTGGTCACCCGGGCCGTGAAGATCAGTTTCGACGCCGGTGGCCACGGCGGCCGGAGCCCGGTCGAGACCAGGATCGACCAGGTGGTGCTGGCTCTGCTGGTCGTGCTGGCGCTGGTGGTGTTCCTCCGGCGGCACTCCACCGGCCCGCCCCGGTGGATGGGAAAGCTCCAGCAGGCCGGGCCGGGCTACGCCGCCCGGCTGGGCGTGCTGCTCTTCCTCGCCATGCCGACGGACGACCTCACCATGATCACGGTCGGCGCGAGCGCCGCCCGGCACGACCTGCCGTGTTGGCACCTGCTGCCGTTCGTGCTGCTCACCCTGACACTGCTGGCCCTGCCCCTGCTGGCGCTGCTGCTGCTCGGCGGGCGGGCCGCCACGGTGCTGCCCCGGATCCGGGACTGGACCGCCCACAACTCCTGGGTGGTCAGTGAGCTCGTCATCGGCTTCTTCCTGGCGGTGACGTTGGTCGACCTGCTGGGGTGAGCCGGCGCACGGACGGTCACACCGGACCGGGCGGCGTCGTCACCGACACGGACGCCGATCCGGGCGCCGGAGAAGGAGGACATCATGCGGGTGCTGGTCACCGGGGCGGGCGGTCATCTGGGACGGGCGGTGCTGCCCCGCCTGCTCGACGACGGGCACGCGGTGCGGGCGACGAGCCGCCGGCCGCGTACCGACCCGGTGGTGGAGTGGGTGGTGGCGGACCTGGCCACCGGCGCCGGGGTGGCCGAGGCGGTACGCGGCGTGGACGCCGTCCTGCACCTGGCCTCGTCGCCCAACCGGCGCACCCACCAGGTCGACGTGCTCGGCACCCGCGGGTTGGTCCGCGCCGCCGGGGAGGCCGGCGTCCGCCACCTGGTCTACATCTCGATCGTCGGCGTCGACCGGGTGCCGATCCCGTACTACCGGCACAAGCTGGCCGCCGAGCAGGTGGTCGCCGCCGGGCCCGTGCCGTGGACCGTGCTGCGGGCCACCCAGTTCCCGCAGTTCCTCGACGACCTGCTGGCCGCGGCGAGCCGGCTGGGTCCGGTGATCGGCGACCGGGCGGTGCTCGCCCAACCGGTAGACCCGGGCGAGGTCGCCGCCCGGCTCGCCGAGCGGCTGGCCGCCGGCCCGCTGCACGGCATCCAGGAGTACGGCGGGCCCGAGGTGCTCCGCTTCGACCATGCGGTCCGCGCCTGGAAGGCCGCCCGGCGGTCCCGCCGGCCGCTGCTGCCGGTACGGATCCCGGGCCGGCTCGGTCGGGCCCTGCGCGCAGGTGGCCTGGTCACCGACGCGACCCCCCGGGGCACCCGGAGCTGGGCGGACCACCTCGCGGACACGTACGGGGGAACCGGGGCAAGATGAGAACCTTCCCCGTTCACGTTCGCCTACCGTGACGCCATGTTCGCCATCGTCACCACAGTGATCCTCTACGTCGCCGGCTTCGTCTTCCTCTACGGCGTGATCCGGCTCGCGGTCCGGCACGCCCTGGAGGATCTGGAGGTGCGCCGGATCCAGGCCGAGCGGGCGGAGGAACTGGCCGGCACACGTGACCGCACGATGCTCCGCGAGAACGCCTTCCTCACCGGCAGTTGAGCCCGCGCGGAGCGCGCCCGTGGACGCCAGCGCCGGGCGGCCGTTGGCCGGTGCCCGGGACGTGCCGGCGTCCGGTGAGCGCGGCCGGCCGGGTGGTGCGAAGATCGCACTCGTGATGGGAACGCTGAAGACCGAACCCGCCCGCACCCGGCTCGACCTGCTGGCGCCGCCGGTCGCCGCCGCGCTCGCGCAGTGGCCCGCCGACACCCCGGTGGACGTCGACGACGTGCTGGTCGCGCCGATCGACGCCGACCTCGCCGACACCGCCGCGTTCTGCGCCGCGTACGGGGTCGGGCTGGAGGAGTCGGCCAACTGCGTGGTGATCGCCGGCAAGCGCGAGGGGGTCGTCCGCTACGCGGCCTGCATCGTGCTCGCCACCACCCGGGCCGACGTGAACGGGGTGGTCCGGCGGACGCTGGACGTCCGCAAGGCGAGCTTCGCGCCGATGGCCGACGCGGTCGAGCTGACCGGCATGGAGTACGGCGGGATCACCCCGATCGGCCTGCCCGAGCAGTGGCCGATCCTGGTCGACGCCCGGGTGATCGCCACCCCGCACGTGATCATCGGGTCCGGCGTGCGGGGCAGCAAGATCGCACTGCCCGGGCCGGCGCTGGGCGCACTGCCCGGGGCGCGGGTGGTGGAGGACCTGGCCAGGCCGGCCTGAGCGATCACCGGCGTCGATACCGTTGCACGTGAAACATCACGTCTGTCGATGACCTGCGGCGAGTCGGCCCTGCGCCGGGCCGACCTGTGCCGCGCGTCAGTCGGCGGACTCGCGCCGCGCCACCTCGGTCAGGGCGGCCAGCAGCGTCGCCGGTTCCTGGGCGCCGGTCACCGCGTACTTGCCGGCGAGCACGAAGGTGGGCACGCTGGTCACCCCGATCTGCCGCGCGGTCTCCAGTTCGGCGCCCAGCTCGGCGACCCGCTCGTCGGAGTCGAGGAACCGGCGCGCCTCCGCCGCGTCCAGCCCGACCTCGCCGGCCAGGGCGGCGAGCGCGTCCCGGGACCCGACGTCGACCCCGTCGGTGAAGTGGGCCCGGTAGAGCGCGTCCACCATCTCGGCGGCGCGGCCCCGCTCGGTGGCCCAGGCGATCAGCCGGTGCGCGTCGAAGGTGTTCGCGGCGACGGCGCGGTCGAAGTCGAGCGTGAGGCCGACCCCCGCGGCCACCCCGGTCACGTGGCCGACCATCTGCCGCGCCTGCGGCCCGAACTTGGTGGCCAACGCGTCCAGCAGGGGCTGCGGCTCGGGCACCGGCGACGGGTCGAGCTGGAACGGCCGGTAGTGGACGGTCACCTCGCCGTCGTACGACTCCAGCGCCTGCTCCAGCCGGCGCTTGCCGATGTAGCACCAGGGGCAGACCACGTCCGCGTAGATCTCGATCTCCATGATCGGGACAACCTCCCGGTCAGCTGGTCTGTTCCCGGACCTGGCGCTTGAGCCGGGCCAGGATGGCGGTGCCGCCGCGGACCCGCAGCGGGCTGATCGCCTGGGCCAGCCCCATCCGCTGGTAGAGGTCGTCGGGCACGGCGAGCACCTCGTCGGGCTTCGCCCCGGCCAGCCCTTCGGCGAGGATGCCGGCGAAGGCACGGGTGGTCGGCGCCTCCGGCGGGCAGTCGAAGAGCGTCTCCACGGTGCCCTCCGGGGTCACCCGGGCGCGCAGGAAGAACGCCGTCTGGCACTCCGGCACCTGCTCCATGCCCTCCCGGTCGGCGGCGTCCGGCGGCAGCGGCGGGATGACGTCGGCGTACTCCAGCAGCATCTCCAGCACCACGTCCCGCGGCGCGGCGGCGAACTCCTCGACGATCTCGGCCAGCCTGGCCGGCATGGATGACATGCCCCCGAGGCTACCGCCGTCGCCGGGGGGTGCCGCCGCGCCGCCGGACACCCGCTCAGGTGGTCGGCGCCTGCTCGCTGATCTCGCTGAGTGCCGACTGAGGGTCGAGCTGCATGGCGAGGTCACCCAGGGAGACGATGCCGACCAGCTTGCGCTCGCTGTCGCAGACCAGCACCCGCCGGATGCCCCGCTCACGCATCAGCGCCGCCGCCTCGCCGGCGGTGGAGTTCTGCTCGATCATCACCACCTCACGGGTGATGATCGAGCCGATGGTGGTGGCGGCCGGGTCGCTGCGCTCGGCCACCGCCCGGACCACGATGTCCCGGTCGGTGAGCATGCCGGCGAGGGTGGCGCCGTCGGTCACCACCACGTCGCCGATGTCCGCCTCCTTCATCACCTTGGCGGCCTCGTCCAGGGTGGTCTCCGCCGGCAGGTACACGACCTGCTTGGTCATCACATCCGCGACCTTGTAACCGGTCATGAGAGCCCCTCCGAAACACACGTCAGCCGATCCAGTGGCGGTACCCGGTGGTGCGATGGCTACACCCGGCCGGCGCGCTGCCGGCCCACCTCGTCACACAGCCGCTCCACCAGCTCGTCGACCGGCAGTTCGGTGCGCTCGCCGGTGGCCCGGTCGCGCAGCTCGACGTACCCCTCGGCGAGGCGGCGGCCGACCACGACGGCGCGCGGGATGCCGACCAGCTCGGCGTCGGTGAACTTCACCCCGGCCGAGACGTGCGTGCGGTCGTCGACCAGCACCCGCAGGCCCGCCGCGGCGAGCCGCCCGCCGAGCTCCAGCGCCGCCGCCAGCTGCGGCCCCTTCCCGGCCGCCACCAGGTGCACGTCGCACGGCGCGATCGCCGCCGGCCAGACGAGTCCCCGCTCGTCGTGGTGCTGTTCGGCGACCGCCGCCACCGCCCGGGACACCCCGATGCCGTAGCAGCCCATGGTGGGCCGGACCGGCTTGCCCTCCGGCCCGAGCACGTCGACCGAGAACGCGTCGGTGTAGCGGCGGCCGAGCTGGAAGATGTGTCCGATCTCGATGCCGCGGCGGATGGTCAGCTCGCCGGTGCCGCAGGCCGGGCAGGGATCGCCGGCGCGCACCTCGGCGGCCTCGATGGTGCCGTCCGGCACGAAGTCGCGGCCGCAGACCACGTGCACCGCGTGCCGGCCCGGCTCGTTCGCGCCGGTCAGCCAGGCCGAGCCGGGCACGACGCGCGGGTCGACCAGGTAGCGGACGCCGAGCTTCGCCATGATCTGCGGGCCGATGTAGCCGCGGATCAGCTCGGGGTGGGCGTCCCAGCCGTCGAAGACGTCCACAGTGGCCGGGGCCACCGCCGCGCCGAGCCGCTTCAGGTCCACCTCACGGTCGCCGGGCAGCCCGACCACCAGCAGTTCGGCCTCTTCCGCACCGGGCCGGCGGACGGTCAGCACCACGTTCTTCAGCGTGTCGGCGGCGGTCCAGTCCGCCCGGCCGCCGAGCCGGCGGGCGTTGGCCAGCTCGACCAGGGTGGCGATGGTGGGGGTCTCCGGGGTGTCGTGCACCTCGGCGGGCGGGTGCGCGTCCGGGTCGCCGGCCGGCGGGGCGGGGGTGGTCACCGCCTCGGTGTTCGCGGCGTAGTCGCAGGCGGTGCAGCCGACGAAGGTGTCCTCGCCGACCGGCGTCGCGGCCAGGAACTCCTCCGAGGCGGAACCACCCATCGCCCCGGACATGGCGTGCACGATGGCGTGCTCCAGCCCCAGCCGGTCGAAGATCCGCCGGTACGCGCCCCGGTGCCGGTCGTACGCGGCCTGCAGGCCCGCCTCGTCGAGGTCGAAGGAGTACGCGTCCTTCATCAGGAACTCGCGGCCCCGTAGCAGGCCGGCGCGCGGCCGGGCCTCGTCCCGGAACTTGGTCTGGATCTGGAAGATCGTCACCGGGAAGTCCCGGTAGGAGGAGAAGAGATCCTGCACCAGCAGCGCGGCCAGCTCCTCGTGGGTGGGCGCGAGCAGGTGCTCGGCGCCCTTGCGGTCGGCGAGGGTGAAGATGTCGTCGCCGTACTCCGTCCACCGCCCGCTGGTCCGGTACGGCTCCGCCGGCAGCAGCGCCGGGAAGTGCACCTCCTGGTCGCCGATCGCGGTCATCTCCTGTCGGACGATCTCGGTGACCCGGTCCAGCACCAGCTTGCCCAGCGGCAGCCAGGTGTAGCCACCCGGCGCGGCCCGGCGGATGTAGCCGGCGCGCAGCAGCAGCCGATGGCTCGGCACCTCCGCGTCCGCCGGGTCCTCACGCAGGGTCCGCAGCAGCAGGGTCGACATACGTAGCAGCATTGGCGCAGCGTACGACCGGTGCGGTGGGTCCGGCGAACGGATTGCGCCGGCCCGTGCCAGGGTGGGCGCCGCCACACCGAGCCGGTGGGCGCGCCGCGGCCACCGGTCGTCGGTGCGAGACTGACCGGTCGACGCGGATCGAACCCGGAGGCCGGAGTGGCAGACGTGCGCTGGCGCAGCTTCGTGGCGGTGGGGGACAGTTTCACCGAGGGCATGGACGACCCGTACCCGGACGGGACCTACCGGGGCTGGGCCGATCTGGTCGCCACCCGGCTCGCCGCCGAGGCCGGCCCCGACTTCCGGTACGCGAACCTGGCCATCCGGGGCCGACTCTTCCCGAACGTGGTGGCCACCCAGGTGCCCGAGGCGGTCGCGATGAAGCCGGACCTGATCAGCTTCGCGGCCGGCGGCAACGACGTGCTCCGCCGTACCTTCGACCCGGACGCCCTGGTCGCCCGCTTCGACGACGTGGTGCGGGAGCTGCGCTCCGGCGGTGCCGACGTGATCCTCTTCCGGTTCGCCGACGTGATGGCCCGGCTGCCCGGGCAGCGGCTCGTCGCGCCCCGGGTGGAACTGCTCAACAGGGCGGTCGGGGAAACCGCCGAACGGCACGGCGCGATCCTGGTCGACCTGTACGCCGACTCCACCTACCTCAACCCGATGCTGTGGAGCACCGACCGGCTGCACCTCTCCCCGGCCGGGCACCGGCGGGTGGCCGCGCAGGTGCTCGGCGCGCTCGGCGTCGGCTGCGACGACGACTGGCTGATGGTGCCGGAGCGCCCGCTGCCCAAGCCGTGGCTGGCCGCCCGCGCGGACGACCTGCGCTGGGTCGGCCAGCACCTGGCGCCCTGGCTCAAGCGCCGCCTCACCGGCCGCTCCTCCGGCGACACGGTGACGGCCAAGCGCCCCTCGCTCGCCCCGTTCACCGACTGACCGGTACGACCCGCCACATCAGCCGGCCCCGATCGCCGATGCGGGGTCGACCCCGCCCGATCCGGCGTACCTTGGGGATCATGTCTGTGCCGAGCGATCCTGATCCCCGACTCCAGTCCTACGCGGACCCGCAGCGGCTGGTCACCACCGGCTGGCTGGCCGATCACCTGGGCGACGAGGGCCTCGTCGTGGTCGAGTGCGACGAGGACGTGCTGCTCTACGACACCGGCCACATCCCCGGGGCCCTGAAGGTCGACTGGCACCTGGAGCTGAACGACCAGGTGACCCGCGACTACCTCGACGCGAAGAGTTTCGCCGAACTCTGCGCCGCCAAGGGCATCGGCCGCGACGACACCGTCGTCTTCTACGGCGACAACTTCAACTGGTGGGCCGCGTACGCCCTCTGGGTGTTCACCCTCTTCGGCCACCCGGACGTGCGGCTGCTCGACGGCGGCCGGCAGAAGTGGATCGCCGAGGGGCGGGAGCTGACCCGTGACAAGGTGACCCGGCCGCGCGCCGAGTACCCGGTGCCGCAACGCGACGACGCGCCGATCCGGGCCTACCGCGAGCAGGTGATGGCGCACGTCGCGGCCGGGCGCCCGCTGGTCGACGTCCGCTCGCCCGGCGAGTACACCGGCGAGATGCTGCACATGCCGGACTACCCGCAGGAGGGCGCGCTGCGCGGCGGGCACATCCCGGGCGCGGTGAACAAGCCGTGGAAGTCGGCGGCCAACGACGACGGCACCTTCAAGTCGCCCGACGAGCTGAAGGCCATCTACGCCGACCAGCTCGGGCTGAGCCCGGACGACGACATCGTGGCGTACTGCCGGATCGGTGAGCGGTCCAGCCACACCTGGTTCGTGCTGCGCCACCTGCTCGGCTACCCGCAGGTGCGCAACTACGACGGCTCGTGGACCGAGTGGGGCAACCTGGTCCGCGCCCCCGTCGTCAAGGGCGACCAGCCCGGCGGCCTGAACGCCTGACCTTGCGGGAAGGGCCCCTTCATATCGAATGAGGTAGGAGGGGCCCCTCTTCGGCATCCCTCTCGCTAGTTGGACCTGCCCGCCCGTAGGCGCTCGATCAGCCGCGCAGTGAACTCCTCGATGGCGGGCGCGTCTACGCCCAGGCTCACCCTTGGCCGGGTGCCGCCGTCGTACGACGAAACCTGGACCTCGACAAAGAGGTTGCCGTCCACGACATAGATGGTGCCTGCGGTGTCGTCGTGGGCGTGGGACATCAGGTCGACGCCGGGCAGCGATCCCTTGGTGGTGTGTTTGACCAACCTCGCTTCGTGGGCGAGGAGCGCACCCTTCGGCGACTGATAGGTCGCCATGCCGACGCTGACCAGGACGGTTGGCTTCTCCTTCGGGCCATACAAACGGAGGCATTGGATGCCACCGGTGTAGAGGAAGTTCGCTGGGACCTCCCATTTCTGCGCCACCGGCTCCTCCACCAAGGGCTTTGCGATCACCCGATCGAGGCGTCCAAACTCAAGCACGGCACAGGATTGCGCGTTGAGGACGTACCGGGGGCCGGCGGACTCGGCCAGTGGCGATGGCGATGGTGTCGCCTCCGGCTGCTCCGGTGACGTGCAACCGGCTAGGGCGAGGACGGCGGCGAGCAGTCCGGGGAGGACAGGGTTACGCATTCGGGCTCCAAGCTCGGGGTGCGCCATCGTACGGAGCAAATCTCCGTGGGCGTCGACATCGACCGGCTTTGGCAGACGTTCCTACGCCGAACCGATATTGAACACACCATCCGCCCGTTCAGACGGACCATCGGCTGGACCTGCCCGAAAGATCCGCATCCGCACGCTGCCGACTTCTGGACCGGGAGGAGCCGGGTATCAGTTGGCGAGCGAGACCTCGCCGTACAGGTCGCGCACCACGCCGGTGATCTCGCCGGTCTCCGGTCGCCAGCGCAGCAGACCGCCCGGGTCGTGGCGGAGCAGCACCGTCCCGTCCCGATCCCAGCCGAGCACCTCGCAGCAGCCCTTCCAGCGGTCCCGGCCCAGGTCGAGCAGGCGGGTCACCACGCCGGTCTCGGCGTTCAGCACGGTGATCCCCTCCAGGCCGCTCATGGTGCCGGTGGTGATCCAGCCGGCCCGGGCCACCTGGTCGCCGCGTTGCCAACCGCGTCCGTAGAACTCGTCGACCCGGTTGTCGCGGGGCAGCGCGCGGAAGTCGAGCGGTTGGGTGGCCAGCTCCGTGCCGCCGGCGCCCGACGTCCACCGCTTCACCGTCAGGCTTCCGTCGGCGCCGCCCAGCGCCAGCAGGGCGGCCGTCCGGGTGGTCGGGTCGGGCGTGACCAGGTCCCAGGGCGACAGCGGCACCGCCCGGGCGGCGCCGGTGCCCCGGTCCAGCTCGTACGCGGTGTCGTTGTCACCGACGAACAGCCGGTCGCCGGACCAGAGGACGTGCTCGAGGTAGCCCTCGAGCGGGTAGTGACTGACCGTCGCGGTGGTCAGGTCGACCACGATCACCACGTCGGTCTGGGCGAAGGCGGCCAGCCGCCCGTCCGGGGAGAGGCTCCCGGTCTTGAGCGGCACCGCCTCGTTGCCCTCGGCGTCCCGGGTCCGGGACGGGGTGACCACGTCGAGGTCCCGGACGACGCCGTCGTCGCCGAGCACCCGGATCCGCCCTTCCGCGCCACTCTCCGGGTCGACCGGCTGGTACAGCGCCAACGCCCGGCGGACCGGACGGGCGGAGAGCGACGTGCTGACCGGGTCGCCCAGGCGGCCGAGTGGGCCGCCGGGGTAGGTCAGCCGGTCCGGCGGTCGCTGCACCGGCGGCGCGCTCGGCACCGGGCGTACGGTCGGTGTGGCGGGTGTGATCGGCGCCGGCCCCTCGGCGGGGCGCAGGGCCAGCGTCGTGCCGCCGGTGAGCAGGACGACCGCCACCGCGGCGGCCCCGGCGGCCCGCCGGTTGCGGCGCACGCGACGAGCCCGGTCCCAGCTCGCCGCCGCCGGCTGCGACGGCCGGACCTCCTCGGCGGCAAGGGTCAGCAGCTGGTGCAGTTCCTTGTCGTTCACGGCTTCACCTCCAGCCCGCTACGGCCGTCGTCGCGGCCCAGGTCGGGCGCCACCTCGCGGAGCCGGCGCAGTGCCGCGTGGCACTGGCTCTTCACGGTGCCGACGGTGACGCCGAGCGCCTCCGCGGTGGCCGTCTCGGTCAGGTCCTCGAAGTAGCGCAGCACCAGCACCGCGCGCTGACGCGGCGGGAGCTGCCCGAGGGCGTCGTGCAGGGCGAGCCGCAGCGCACCGTCCGCGTCCCGGCTCTCCCGGTCCGGCGGGTACGCGGCGAGCCACTCCCGCCGGCGCCGCCGCCACCAGGAGACCGCGTCCCGGTAGAGGATGGCCCGCACGTACGCGGCCGGGTCGCCCTCGCGCACCGACGCCCAGCGCAGCGCCAGCTTGAGCAGCGCGTCCTGGAGCAGGTCCTCGGCCTGGTGCCGGTTGCCGCAGATCAGGTACGCGGCGCGCAGCAGCCGGTGCTGGTGGGCCTCGACGAAGCTGACGTAGCCGTCCCGGCCGTCGTCGGTCGCCCGTCCCATCCGCCCCCCTCCCCGGCCGGTCGCTGTCCCGTTCACCATTCAGACGCGCGGGGCCGGAGAAAGGTTGGGTCAGTTTCCGGGCCGGCCGGTCAGGTAGCGCTGGATGGTGGGGGCGACCCAGGCGACGAGTTCCTCCGGGCTCATGTCCACCATCGGCGGCAGCCGGACGAGGTAGCGGGTGAAGGCGAGGCCGAGGATCTGACTGGCCACCAGGGCGGCCCGCTTGGCGGTGGTCGCCGGGTCGGTGCCGAACCGGCCCACCGCCGCGCCGAGCTGGTCGGCGAAGATGCCGCGGACCCGTTCGGCCGCGCCCGGATTGGTGCTGGCGGTCCGGAGCAGGGCGGCGAGTGTCTCGTCCCCCTCCCACCGCCGCAGGAAGTGCCGGACCAGCGTCTCGCCGAGCTGTCCGGGCGGCACCTCGGCCAGGTCTGGCAGCCGCAGGTCGAACTCGGCGGCCGCGGCGAAGAGCGCCTCCTTGCTGCCGTAGTAGCGCATCACCATCGACGGGTCGATCCGGGCGTCGGCCGCGATGGCCCGGATCGTCGCCCGGTCGTAGCCCTCGGCGGCGAACCGCTCCCGGGCGGCACGCAGGATCGCCGCCCGGGTGGTGTCGGAGCGACGGGGTCGGCTGGGCGGGGCTTCGGTCATGCCCACCACCGTATGCCAACGGTTGTTGACACTCCATCAACGGCGGGCCTATCGTTGCCAACATACGTTGGCCAACACGTGTTGGCATAGTTGGTGACGGAGGTGTGGCCATGCTGCCCACGAGCACGGACGTCCTGGTGGTGGGGGCCGGCCCGACCGGGCTGACCGCCGCGCTCACGCTGGCCCGGCGCGGGGTTGAGGTGACCGTCGTGGACCGGCTGGACCGGCCCCCGGTCACCTCCCGGGCGGCGGTCGTGCACGCGTACACCCTGGAAGAGCTGGAGAAGGTCGGCGCGGCCGGCCCGCTGATCGAGCGCGGGCTGCGGTCGCCGGGGTTCACCGTGCGCGACCGCGACCGGGTGCTGCTCACCGTGCCGTTCCACACCCTGCCGTCGCGGCACGCCTACGCGCTGATGGTCTCCCAGGCGGTCACCGAGGAGGTGCTCACCGGGCAGCTCGCCGCGCTCGGGGTGCCGGTGCTGCGGCCGTATCAGGTGACCGGGTCGGCGGTCGACGCGGACGGCGCGACCGTCGCCTTCGACGGCGGGGCGAGCGTGCGGGCCCGTTACCTGGTCGGCGCGGACGGCATGCGCAGCATCGTGCGGGAACAGGCGGGCATCGGGTTCTCCGGGCCGGACGGCGGCGCGGAGTCGTACACCCTCGCCGACGTCCGGGTGAGCAGTGCGCTGCCCCGCGACCAGGTGGCCCTCTTCCTCGCCCGCTCCGGCCCGCTGGTCTGGGCGCCGTTGCCCGACGGGGTGGTCCGGCTGGTCGCCGGGGTGGACGAGGCACCCGCCGACCCGGACGCGGCGTACCTCCAGGCGCTGCTCGACGAGCGCGGGCCGGCCCGGCGCCCCGACCGGGTGGTCGAGGTGCTCTGGAGCTCCCGCTTCCGGCTGCACCACCGGATCGCCGACACCTTCCGCGCCGGGCCGGTGCTGCTCGCCGGCGACGCCGGGCACGTGCACAGCCCGGCCGGCGGGCAGGGGATGAACCTCGGCATCGTGGACGCCGTCGACCTCGGCACCACTCTCGCCGACGTGCTCGGCGGCGGCCCCGAGACACTGCTCGACGGGTACGCGGCCCGGCGCCGCCCGATGGCCGAGGCCGTGGTCGGCTTCGCCGATCGGCTCACCCGGCTGGCCACCCTGCCGCCGTACCGTCGGCCGGCCCGGAACCTGCTGTTCCGGCTGCTCTCCGCCGTGCCGCCGGCCCGGCACCGGGTCGCGATGCGCCTCTCCGGCCTCGACCAGCGCGAGCGGGTGGCCGGCTAGGCTGCGCCGGCGGGCAGGTGTGGCCCGACCGGGTCGGCGTCGTGCTCGCCGGGCTGCCGCTGCTGGCCCTGGTCACCGCCTCTCCTCCATCGACGACGTGCTGCTCAACGCGACGGGTGCGGCGCTTGCCGGGCTGGCGTCCCGGCGGTGGCGGGCGGGGCGGCGGGCGGCGGCGGGGCGGCCGGTCGCAGCGCCCGCCACGCCGCGAGGGTGACCAGCGCGAAGGTGACCGCCGCCGCCACCGCCACCGGCACGGTGCCGTACGCCGCCCCGACCAGCCCGGCCAGCGCCGCGCCGATCGGCGCGGTGAGCAGGCCGACCACCCGCTGCGCCGCACCCACCCGGCCGAGCAGGTCGGCCGGCACGCGGCGCTGCCCGTACGACGCCCAGAGGCTGTTCCACACCGCGGTGCCGGCGGCGAAGACGGCCAGCGCGATCCCGCCCGGTACCGGGTGGCGGGCCAGCGCGAACCCGGCCAGCGCGAGGGTCTGCGCGGCGAGCACCACCCGCAGGGCGGGCGCCGTGCCGAGCCGGTCGGCCAGCCGCCCCGCCCCCAGGGCACCCGCGACACCGCCGAGCACCGCCGCCGCGGCGAACACGCCGTACCCGGCCGGCGGCACCCGCAGCACGTCGAGCGCGTAGAGCACCAGCACCGCCAGCAGCCCACTGATCGCCAGGTTGCCCGCCGCGGTCAGCACCGTGATCCGCCACATCGTCCCGTCCGCCCGCAACCACCGCACCCCCACCAGAACCTCCCCCCAAACCGACCCCCTCCCCGCGCCCGGCACGCTCCCCGTTCGCCCCGCGATCTTGCGGTTGTGGCCCGTGCCGGGGCGGGAAGTGCCAGATCGCGGGGAGGGGACGGGGGAGAGGGCGAGGATCAGCACGGCGGCGACGGCGAAGGTGAGGGCGTCGACCGTGAAGGGGAGGGCGGGGGTGGCGGTGAAGAGGACGCCGGCGGCGGGCGCGCCGAGGAAGCCGCCGGCCACCGCCGTACCGGCCTGCAACCGGCCGTTCGCCCGGGGCAGGGCGGCCGGCGGCACCACCGCCGGGAGCAGCGCGAAAGCGGCGGCGTCGAAGAGCGTGCCGAGCGTGGCGAGCAGGAACGCGACCACCAGCAACGCGGCCATCCCCGCCCGGTCGACGGCGACCGCGACGGCGAGCGCGCCCACCACGGCGGCCCGCAGGGCGTCCACCACCGCCATCGTCCGCCGCCGGTCCCAGCGGTCCGCGTACACACCGCCGAGCAGGCCGAAGAGCAGCGGGGGCAGTTGGGCGGCGACGGTCACCGCGGCGATCACCCGCGGGTCGCGGGTCAGCGTGGCGGCCAGCAGGGCCAGCGCCGGCGTACGCAGGGCGTCGCCGAACCGGGACGAGACGGCGGCGGACCAGAGCAGGTGGTAGTCGCGGCCGAGCCGGGGTGCGGTCATGCCGGGGACCCTGTGGGCTCGACCGGGTCGAGGGTCAATCCGGGTGAGGCAACCGGCCGGTAACCGAGCCTCCACGTGGTGCGGCGCGCGGTCTACGCTTGCCCCGTGACGGTGGAGCAGCAGGCACGGGGCACGAACGGAGCCGCGGGGTCGGGTCGGCGCCGGTCCCGCAAGGACGAGATCCTGGAGATCGCGGTCGGCCTCTTCGCCGCGCGCGGCTACCACGGCGTCTCGATGGACGACATCGGCGCGGCCGCCGGGGTCACCGGCCCGGCGCTCTACCACCACTTCGCCGGCAAGGAGGCGATGCTGGCCGCCGCGCTGATCCCGGTCAGCGAGGGGCTGCTCGCCGGCGGTCGGGAGCGCTCCGCCGGTCACCCCGACGACCCGCGCGCCGCGCTGGAGTCGCTGATCGACTTCCACGTCGACTTCGCCCTGGCGAATCCGGCGGTGATCGCGCTGCACCTGCACGAGTTGGACCGCCTCCCGGACGAGCCGCGCCGCCGGATCCGCCGGCTCCAGCGGCTCTACGTCGAGGAGTGGGTGACCGTGCTGACCGCGCTGCACCCGGGCATGCCCGACGGCGAGGCGCGGGTGCTGGCGCACGCCGCGTTCGGCCTGATGAACTCCACCCCGTTCCTCGGCGGCGAGGTGGACCGCCGCCGCCGCGCCGAGCTCCTCCGCGGCGCCACCCTCGCCGCCCTCCTCGCCCCCACCCCCCAGACCTAACCCCCCTCCCCCTCCCCGCACCCCCGCACGTTGATCACTTCATGATCAACGGTCGGGGTGGGGCCGGGAGTGGGGTGGGCGACTCGTGAGTAGGTGGAGTGGCGTGGTTCCCTGTGATTCGTCCTGACCCCCGGACGCTGGGAGGAAACATGATCGAGTCGCTGCTGGTCGCCAACCGGGGCGAGATCGCCCGCCGGATCATCCGTACCGCCCGGCGGCTCGGCATCCGCGCGATCGCGGTGCACTCGGAGGCCGACGCCGGCCTGCCGTTCGTGACCGAGGCCGACGAGGCGGTCTGCGTGGGCCCGGCCAACCCGGCCCAGAGCTACCGCAACGTCGAGGCGATCCTCGCCGCCGCCAAGTCGACCGGTGCGCAGGCCATCCACCCCGGCTACGGCTTCCTGTCCGAGAACGCCGACTTCGCCCGTACCGTCGAGGCGAGCGGGCTGATCTGGGTCGGGCCCGGCGCGGACGCGATCACCGCGATGGGCGACAAGATCAACGCCCGGAACCTGATGGCGGCGGCCGGCGTGCCGGTGGCGCCCGGCACCACCGAGCCGGCGGCCGACCTGGCCGCGGCGGTCGCCGCCGCCGGGGAGATCGGCTACCCGGTGATGGTCAAGGCGGCGGCCGGTGGCGGCGGCATGGGCATGGGCGTGGCCGCCGACGAGGCGGCGCTGCGCACCGAGTACGACAAGGTGCGCTCCTTCGCCGAGCGGATGTTCGGCGACGGCTCGGTGCTGATCGAGCGGTACTTCCCCCGGGTGCGCCACGTCGAGGTGCAGATCCTCGGCCTGGCCGACGGCCGGGTGGTGGCCCTCGGCGAGCGGGAGTGCTCGGTGCAGCGGCGCAACCAGAAGCTGGTCGAGGAGTCGCCGTCCCCGGCGGTCTCCCCGGAGCTGCGCGAGCGCTTCCTGGCCGCGGCGGTCCGCGCCGGCGAGGCGGTCAACTACCGCAACGCGGGCACGGTGGAGTGCCTGTTGGTCCCGCGTCAGCGGGACTTCGAGGACGCCGTCCCCGGCTCCGAAGAATTCTTCTTCCTGGAGATGAACACCCGGCTCCAGGTCGAGCACCCGGTCACCGAGCTGGTCTACGGGGTCGACCTGGTCGAGGAGCAGCTGCGGGTCGCCGCCGGGCTGGCCCCGACCTTCGACCCGGACGCGCTCGCCCCGCGCGGGCACGCCATCGAGCTGCGGATCAACGCGGAGGACCCGAAGCGGTTCCTGCCCGGGCCGGGCGCGATCACCGCGTGGACCGAGCCGACCGGCGAGGGCGTCCGCGTCGACTCGGGCTACGTCGCCGGCAACACGGTGACCCCGTTCTACGACAGCCTGATGGCCAAGCTGATCGTCAGCGGCGCCACCCGCGCCGAGGCGATCGAGCGGGCGCGGGCGGCGGTCGCGTCCTTCGAGCTGACCGGCCCGAAGTGCAACCTCCCCTTCTTCGCCGAGCTGCTGGAGAACGAGGAGTTCCGCTCCGGCGACTACGACACCGCCATCGTCTCCCGGATGCGCTGACCCCGCCTCGCCCCCGCCGCGGTTGATCATGAAGATGTCGCCCGCCGCACCGACGGGTCGCAACACGACTTCATGATCGGCCCGGCTGGGGCGGGTGGGTGCGGGTTGGGTCGTGGGGGTGGGAGGCTGGGGGTACCAAGCACCCAGCACCGCGTCACAGTGAGGTGACCCCTTATGACGAGCCTGCCGAACTCCGTGTCGATCCGGGAGGTCGGGCCCCGCGACGGGCTGCAGAACGAGGACCCGATCCCGACGGACGCCAAGGTGCGCCTGCTCGACGCCCTCTCCGGCACCGGTGTCCGGCGGATCGAGGCGGTGTCGTTCGTGCACCCGAAGGCGATCCCGCAGATGGCCGACGCCGACGAGGTGTGGCAGCGGGCGGCGAAGGCGGACGGGGTGCGCTACTCGGCGCTGGTGCCGAACACCCGGGGCGCACAGCGGGCGCTCGCGGCCGGGTTCACCGAGATCGAGGTGGTCGTCTCGGCCAGCGACACGCACAACCGACGCAACGTGAACCGGTCCACCGAGGAGTCGCTGGACGACATCGCCGAGCTGATCGACCTGCTGCACGGTGCCGGCGCGCAGGCCGAGGTGATCATCGCGACCAGCTTCGGCTGCCCGTACGAGGGGGACACCGACCCGGCCCGGGTGGCCGCCATCGTGGACCGGGTGGTCCGCGACGGCGCTGACCGGGTGGCCTTCGGCGACACCACCGGCATGGGTACGCCCCGCCGGGTCCGCGACCTGCTGACCGCGGTACGCGACCGCAACGCGCACATCCCCGTGCTGCTGCACTTCCACAACACCCGGGGCACCGCGCTGGCCAACATGCTCACCGCGCTGGAGCTGGGGGTGACCGAGTTCGACGCCAGCGTCGGCGGCCTCGGCGGCTGCCCGTACGCGCCGGGGGCGAGCGGCAACCTGGCCACCGAGGAGGCGGTGCACATGCTGCACGACATGGGCATCGACACCGGCATCGACCTGGAGGCCCTGGTCGGGGTGGCCGAGCTGGCCGAGCGCCTGGTCGGCCGCCAACTCCCCTCCGGCGTCCTCCGCGCCGGCCCCCGCACCCGCCTGACCCCCCTCCCCACCTGACAACCACCACCCCACCCCCGCGCGATCCTGCGGTTTGTGCCCGGATATAAGCCGCATATGCCGCGAACAAGGGGCCGAAAGTGCAAGATCGCGGCGGGAGCGGGCGGGGAGGGGGTTGAGGGTCGTCGGGGGGTGGGCGGATGCGCTAGCCTAACGATCGTTCAGGTCGGTACGGCGAGGGAGTCGGCGTGACGCTCGACGGTGAGGCACTGGAGCAGCTGCGCAAGCGGGCCCGGGCCGGCGGTGCGGACAAGTACCACGCGGCGAACGCCGCCAAGGGCAAGCTCTTCGCCCGCGAGCGGGTGGCGCTCCTGGTCGACGAGGGCAGCTTCGTCGAGGACGGCCTCTACGCCAACGCGATGGCCGAGGGCCTGCCCGCCGACGGCGTGGTCACCGGCACCGCCACCATCGACGGCCGGCCGGTCTGCCTGATGGCCAACGACTCCACGGTCAAGGCCGGCAGCTGGGGCGCGCGGACCGTCGAAAAGATCATCCGGATCATCGAGCGGGCCTACTCGACCGGCGTGCCGATGGTCTACCTGGTCGACTCGGCCGGCGCCCGGATCACCGACCAGGTCGAGCTCTTCCCCGGCCGGCGGGGCGCCGGCAAGATCTTCTGGAACCAGGTCCGCGCCTCCGGGTCGATCCCGCAGGTCTGCGCGCTGTTCGGGCCGAGCGCGGCCGGCGGGGCGTACATCCCGGCGTTCTGCGACGTGGTGGCCATGGTGGACGGCAACGCCAGCATGTACCTCGGCTCCGACCGGATGGTCGAGATGGTCACCGGCGAGAAGACCACGCTGGAGGCGATGGGCGGGGCCAAGGTGCACTGCGCCGAGTCGGGCGTCGGGCACTTCCTCTGCAAGACCGAGGCCGACGCGCTCGACGTGGTGCGGCGCTACCTGACGTACCTGCCGGCGAACTGGACGCAGGCGCCGCCGGCCGTCGAGGCCGTGCCCGCGCCGGAGAAGGCCGACCTGGCCGCGCTGGTGCCGGCCAGCGAGCGGCAGGCGTTCGACATGCGGCGGTACGTCAAGGGCCTGCTCGACGAGGGCTCCTTCTTCGAGATCCAGGCGCTCTGGGCCAAGGAGCTGACCATCGGCTTCGGCCGGCTGAACGGCGAGGTCGTCGGCGTGGTCGGCAACAACTCGATGTTCAAGGGCGGCGTGCTCTTCGTCGACTCGGCCGACAAGGCGACCCGGTTCGTGCAGCTCTGCGACGCGTTCAACGTGCCGCTGCTCTTCCTCTCCGACGTGCCCGGCTTCATGGTCGGCAGCGCGGTCGAGAAGCAGGGCATCATCCGGCACGGCGCCAAGATGATCACCGCGATCTCCGAGGCCACCGTGCCGAAGATCTGCGTGGTGGTCCGCAAGGCGTACGGCGCCGGCCTCTACGCGATGGCCGGCCCGGGCTTCGAGCCGGACGCCACCATCGCGCTGCCCACCGCCAAGATCGCGGTGATGGGCGCCGAGGCGGCGGTCAACGCGGTCTACGCCAACAAGATCGCGGCGATCGAGGACGAGGCCGAGCGGGCCGCCTTCGTCACCGCGAAGCGCGAGGAGTACGAGCGGGACATCGACATCGTCCGGCTCGCCAGCGAGCTGGTGGTCGACGCGATCGTCGAGCCGCACGAGCTGCGCACGGAGCTGGTCCGCCGGTTCGCCGCCGCGCGGCACAAGGAACGGCACTTCTCCCGGCGCCGGCACGGCGTCACCCCGGTCTGACCACAGCCGCGTCCGGCGTCACGAGCGCCCGGCGGCCCTTCCGCCAACAGGAGGAACCATGGACTTCCGGCTCAGCTCGGAACAAGAGGCGCTGCGGGAAAGCGTGCGGGACTTCGCCCGCGAGGTGGTCGCCCCGGTCATCGCCGAGCACTACGAGAAGCACACCTTTCCGTACGAGGTGATCCGGCAGATGGGCAAGATGGGGCTCTTCGGGCTCCCCTTCCCCGAGGAGCACGGCGGCATGGGCGGCGACTACTTCGCCCTCTGCCTGGCCCTGGAGGAGCTGGCCCGGGTGGACTCCAGCGTGGCCATCACGCTGGAGGCGGCGGTCTCGCTCGGCGCCATGCCGATCTACCGGTTCGGCACCGACGAGCAGAAGGCGCAGTGGCTGCCGAAGCTGCTCAGCGGCGAGGCCCTCGCGGGCTTCGGGCTGACCGAGCCGGGCTTCGGCTCGGACGCGGGCGGCACCCAGACCCGGGCCGTGCTCGACGGCGACGAGTGGGTGATCAACGGGGCCAAGGCGTTCATCACCAACTCGGGCACCGACATCACCGCCCTGGTCACGGTCACCGCGGTCACCGGCACCCGGCCGGACGGCAGCAAGGAGCTCTCCACCATCATCGTCCCCACCGGGACGCCGGGCTTCACCGTCGCGCCGGGCTACTCCAAGGTCGGCTGGACCGCCTCGGACACCCACGAGCTGACCTTCGACGACTGCCGGGTGCCGGCCGCCAACCTGCTCGGCGAGCGCGGTCGGGGCTTCGCCCAGTTCCTGCGCATCCTCGACGAGGGCCGGATCGCCATCGCCGCGCTCGCCGTCGGGCTCGCCCAGGGCTGCGTCGACGAGTCGATCAAGTACGCGAAGGAGCGGCACGCCTTCGGCCAGCCGATCGGCAACTACCAGGCGATCCAGTTCAAGATCGCCGACATGGAGATGAAGGCGCACACCGCCCGGCTGGCGTACTACGACGCCGCCGCCCGGATGCTCGCCGGGGAGCCGTTCAAGCGGCAGGCGGCCATCGCCAAGCTGCACGCCAGCACGGTCGCCGTCGACAACGCGCGGGAGGCCACCCAGATCCACGGCGGCTACGGCTTCATGAACGAGTACCCGGTGGCCCGGTTCTGGCGGGACTCCAAGATCCTGGAAATCGGCGAGGGCACCTCCGAGGTGCAGCGCATGGTCATCTCCCGCGACCTCGGTCTCTGACGCACGTTTGTCGGATATTCCGCGCGGCGGCGTCGGCAGGCCGACGCTCCGCTGCCGGAGGTCGCACCCGGTCCGTACGCTTCCAGCCGATGACAGCGGACCATGATCGTTCGCGGAGCTCCGGCCGGACGGCACTGGCGGAGCTGCTGCGCGGGCACCGGCTCGCCGCCGGCCTCACCCAGGCCGAGCTGGCGGCCCGGGCCGGTGTCGGCGTACGCACGGTCCGGGACCTGGAGCGGGGCCGTTCGGCGCGCCCGCAGCGCACCACCGTCGAACTGCTCGCCGGCGCGCTGGCGCTGGCCGGGCCGGCCCGCTCGGCGTTCCTCGCCGCCGCCCGGGGAGCGGTGCCACCCGGCCCGGCCGGGGCCATCGCCGGCGCCGAGCCCGGTGACACCGACGCCGGCAGCAACGCCCTCCCGCCACCGGCCGAGCTGATCGGACGCGACCGCGACCTGGCCGAGCTGGTCGACCTGCTCACCGACGAGCGCGGCCCCCGGCTGGTCAGCCTGGTCGGGCTGGCCGGCGTCGGCAAGACCGCGCTGGCCCTGGCGGCCGCCCACGGGGCCGCCGGCAGCCACCCCGGTGGCGTCGCCGGGGTGCTGATCGGCGAGGGCTCCGACGCCGCCGACGTGCTCGCCGCCTCGGTGGCGGTCTTCGGCGTCGCCCGGGTGCCGGAACTCGCCGCCCAGCTCGACGGCCGGCCGGCGCTGCTGCTCATGGACGCGGTGGAGCGCGCCCCGGACTCGGTGGCCGAGACGCTGCACCGGCTGGCCGCCGCGGTGCCGTCGTTGCGGGTGCTGGTCACCGGCCGGCACCCGGTGGGGGTCGCGGGCGAGCGGGTGCGGCCGGTGGCGCCGCTCGACGTACCGCCGCCGGGGAGTGAGCGGGCCGGGCCGGAGGCGCTCGCCGCCTACCCGGCGGTGGCGCTCTTCACCGCCCGGCTCGCCCAGGTGCGCCGGGAGCCGCCCGGCCCGATCGAGCTGCCGGCGCTGGCCGTGCTGGTGCGGCGGTTGGGCGGGCTCCCGCTGGCCATCGAGCTGATGGCGGCCCGCGGCCGGATCCTCGACCTCAACGAGCTGCTCGACCGCTACGGCGACCGGGTCCTCGACCTGGCCACCGTGCCGGGGCGGCCGGGTTGGGAGGCGGAACCGGGCTGGCCGGAGGGCACCCGGGCGGCGGTGGCGGAGACCCTGCGGGACGCGGTGGCGACCAGCTACCGGCTGCTCGCGGCCGACGAGCGGGCGGCGCTGCGCCGGCTCGCGGTGTTCGGCAACCGGTGGTCGGTCGAGCTGGCGGAGGAGCTGCTCGCCGATGACGCCGACCGGGACGGCGTGGTCACCGTCGACCCGGTGCCGCTGCTGGACCGCCTGGTCGAGATCGGGCTGCTGAGCGTACGCGGCACCGGCCCGTTCCGGTTCCGGCTGCTCGACGCGGTCCGTGACTTCGCCGTCGAGCAGGCCGCCGGCGCCGGTGAACTGACCGCGATCCGGCGCCGGCACGCCCAGGTGGTCGCCCGGTTGGTGACCCGGACCGCCCCCGACCTGGTCGGGGCGAACCTGCCCGCCGCCGCGCACCGGCTGGACGAGGTGAGTGGCGACATCAGCTCGGCGCTGGCGCACGCCGCCGTCGACGACCCGATGACCGCGCTGCGCCTGGCCGCCGGACTGACCCGCTGGTGGCGGTTCCGGGGACGGGACGTCGCCGGCCGGCAGTGGCTGTGCCGGCTGCTCGCCGATCCGCGTACCGCCGACGCCGACCCGGTGCTGCGGGCGTGGGGACTGCTCGGCGTGGCCCGGCTCGCCGCCGAGCACGGCGGGGGCGCCGACGAGCTGCCGGCGGCCCGGGCCGCGCTGGCCGCGTTCCGCGAGGCCGGCGACGTGACCGGCGAGCTGGAGGCGCGGACCGTGCTCTGCGCGCTGCTGATCGCCACCGGCGGGCACGACGAGGGCCGCGAGCAGACCGAGGCGGTGCTGGAGTTGGCCGCCCGGAACGGGCGGACCCGGGACATGGCGGTGGCCCAGAACAACCTCGCCTGGCACGAGATCCGGGTGGGCGACCTGCCCGCGGCCCGGCGTCGGCTGGCCGCCGTCGACCGGCTCGCCGCCCAGGCCGGGGAGCGGCGGCTGCGCGTGCTCGCGCGGGCCAACCTGGCCGAGGTGGCCCGCCTCGCCGGCCGGTACGCGGACGCGGTGGACCAGGGCCGCCGGGTCGTGACGGCGCTGACCGACGTGGGTGACCCGGGACACCGGCGCCGGGTGCTCGGCACGGTGGGCCTGGCGCTCGCCCAGGACGGCCGGTCGGCGGAGGCGGCGGAGGTGCTCGCCGAGCTGCGTGCCGCCCCGGCGGCCGGCGGCGGGTCGGGTCCACGGCCGGAGGACGGCATCTGCGCGTTGATCGAGGGCAATCTGGCCCTGCACCGGGGCGACCGGGAGTTGGCCGCGGAGTGGTTCGCCGCCGCGGCGGAGGCCGGCGTGGACGGCCAGGACCGGCGTGACGTGGTGGAGGCGCTGGTCGGGCTGGCCGCCAGCACGGCCGACCACACCGTGCTCGACCGGCTCGACCGGGTCTGCCGGGAGAGCGGCATCCGGCTGCTGCCGCAGGAGGAGGGACTGCTCTACGCGCTGGCCGAGTCGCGCAGCGGGGCTACCGGGCCGGGCCTCGGGGACGACGCCGTCGCTCGGCTACCGCGGCAACGTGGGCCCGGGGTGGCGCGGGCGAGGAAGCCCCCTGTTGCTACCCCTCGCTCTTCGCCCGCGCCGTCACCCCCCGGTGGGTCCCCGTGCGAGGAAGACTAGCCACGGGGCGGACGGGCGTTCGTCCGGTTTGATCGACTATCGACCGCTGCCGTCGGCAGTTCTGCCGGTCTTTCTGCCGGTGGAGATCGGATCGGGTGTGGCGCGTGGGCGCGCCGGGACCGGTGGTGCCGGCGAGGCGCCCCGATCACCGAGCCGGAGGCATGCCGGCCGCGCGGGGGCGACCGCCGTCGCGCCCGGCCTGCGGCTCAGCAGCCCGTCCCGGCCGCCGCAGAGCCGGCGGGAACCTCGTTGCTGCCCGCGGTGGCGCCGGGGTGGACGGCGTCCCGCACCCGGCGCAGGCCGTCGAGCAGGGCGTGCAGCGCCTCCGGTTCGAGCTGGCCGGTGAACCACTGCTCGATGATGCGCAGGTGACCGGGGAGCGTCTCGTCGAGTCGTTGCAGGCCGGCGGCCGTGACGACGGCGTACGAACTGCGCCGGTCGGAGGGGCAGGCGCGACGGGTCAGCAGGCCGTCGCGCTCCATCCGGTCCACCACCCGGGTCACCCCGCTGGTGGAGAGGGAGGTCTGCGCGGCCAGATCGGTCATCCGCAACTGATTGCCGGGTGAGCGGGCGAGCCGGGTCAGCACCTCGAACTCGACCGACGACAGGCCGTGCTCCTCGAACTGGGCGGCGAACCGGGCCGACAGCCCGGCGTGCGCCTCGAAGAGCAGGCCGATGGCGGTGATCCGGGGGTCGTCCAACACGTTCTGGTTCACCCGTACATCCTAACAGTCCTTGACACAGGGAATATTGTTACCGCTATAGTTGCTCAGACAGCCGTTGGGCTACTAAACGATTTCTCTCGGAGGGCAGTTCTCATGACCAGCAGCGTCGAAGCGGTTACCCGCGACTGGGAGGGTCTCACCATCCCGACCGCCGGCACCTACGTGCTGGACGTGGCACACAAGCGCGTCGGGTTCGTCGCCCGGCACATGATGGTGAGCAAGGTACGCGGTGAGTTCGCCGACGCCGCCGCCACCATCACCGTCGCCGAGGACCCGATGCGGTCCTCGGTCACCGCCACCATCCAGGCGGCCAGCATCGACACCAAGCAGGCCGACCGGGACGCCCACCTGCGCAGCGCGGAGTTCCTCGAGGTGGAGAAGTACCCCACCCTCGAGTTCCGGAGCACGGGCGTGAAGTCCCGCGACGGCAACGAGTTCGTCCTCCTCGGCGAGCTCACCATCAAGGACGTCACCCGGCCGGTCGAGCTGGACGTCGAGTTCGAGGGCGTCGGGCGCAGCCCGTTCGGCCAGGACATCTTCGGCTTCTCGGCGAGCACCGAGATCGACCGTGAGGAGTTCGGCCTGACCTGGAACGTCGCCCTGGAGACCGGCGGCGTGCTGGTCGGCAAGAAGATCAAGATCGAGATCGAGGGCGAGGCCGTCCGCCAGGCCTGATCCGAGGATCTGACGTACGTCGGGCCCGTGCCGCACCGCCGGCACGGGCCCGACGCCGTTCCCGCCCGGCCGCCGAGCCCGCGCGGCAGGGCCTGCCGGCCGCGCGGGGCGACCGCCGGGGGTGCGATTTGTCACGGCTCGTTCCTCCCTCGATACGGTGGCCGGCCCCACCAACTGGGTAGAGATGCCGCCGGGAGCGCGTGCGGACCGGTCGCGGTCGTCCCGGCCAGCGGGCCGTGGGTCCGGCCTCTGGCCCGCTGCGATCAACGCTCTTAACGTGGATGGTTCACAATGCGTTTCCGGGACAGTACGGTCCCGAGTGCGCCTCGCGCCGGGAGGACGACATGGGCAGGGACGTCGCGCAGGGCGCCTTCTCCCGGGAGGACCGGGTCCGCTACCGGCAGAAGGTCCGCCGCTGCCTGGACGTGTTCGCGCTGATGCTCGACGACTTCGGGTTCGACGCCGACCGCCCGATGACCGGGCTGGAGATCGAGCTCAACCTGGTCGACTCGGCGGCCGAGCCGGCGATGCGCAACGAGGAGATCCTCGCCCACATCGCCGACCCGCTCTTCCAGACCGAGCTGGGGCAGTTCAACCTGGAACTCAACGCGCTGCCCCGGCTCATCGAGGGCGCCGGGTTCGCCGACTACGAGCAAGAGTTGCGCGGCAGCCTGTCCCGCGCCGACGAGCGGGCGGCCAAGTCGGACGCCAAGATCGTCCTGGTCGGTATTCTGCCCACCCTCACCGAGCGGCACCTGGTCGCGGACAACCTCTCCACGAACGAGCGCTACCGGGTGCTCAACGACCAGATCGTCGGCGCGCGCGGGGAGGACATTGAACTCGACATCCGGGGCGTCGAGCGGCTGCAGACGCACACCGACTCGATCGCCCCCGAGGCCGCCTGCACCAGCCTCCAGTTCCACCTCCAGGTCGCGCCGGACAGCTTCGCCGACTACTGGAACGCGTCGCAGGCGATCGCCGCCGCGCAGGTCGCCGTCGGCGCCAACTCGCCCTACCTCTACGGCCGGCAACTCTGGGCGGAGACCCGGATCGCCCTGTTCCAGCAGGCCACCGACACCCGCCCGGACGAGCTGAAGGCGCAGGGCGTACGCCCGCGGGTCTGGTTCGGCGAACGGTGGATCACCTCGATCTTCGACCTCTTCGAGGAGAACGTCCGCTACTTCCCGCCGCTGCTGCCCATCTGCGAGGACGAGGACCCGGTGGAGGTGCTGCACGCCGGCGGCGTGCCGGAGCTGGGTGAGCTGCGGCTGCACAACGGCACCGTCTACCGCTGGAACCGGCCGGTCTACGACATCATGGACGGCCGCCCGCACCTGCGGGTGGAGAACCGGGTGCTGCCGGCCGGACCGACCGTGGTGGACATGCTGGCCAACGCGGCCTTCTACTTCGGGCTGGCCCGCGGGCTGGCCGAGGCCGACCGGCCGATCTGGAGCCAGCTCACCTTCAGCTCGGCGGAGGAGAACTTCCACGCCGCCGCCCGGCGCGGGATGGACGCCGTGCTGCACTGGCCGCGCCTGGGCGAGGTGCCGGTGACCAAGCTGGTCCTCGACGTGCTGCTGCCCCGGGCCGAGGCGGGGCTGGACCGGTTCGGGGTGGCCCCGGCGGAACGGGACCGGCTGCTCGGCATCATCGAGCAGCGCTGCCGTGCCGGCCGCAACGGCGCGGTCTGGCAGACCGAGGCGGTCTGGGCGGCCGAGCGGCACCGGGGGATGGACCGGAGCGCCGCGCTGCACCACATGGTGCAGCGCTACGCCGAACTGCAACGCAGCAACGAGCCGGTGCACACCTGGCCGGTGGACTGACGGACGTGGTCAGCGGGCGCGCCGGGTCGACCGGGCGCGCCGCCCGGCCGGCGTGTCGCTCTCCGTCGGATCGGCGGCACCGGAGCCCTCTCCGGGCTCACGTCCCGCCGTCGCCGGGGCCGGCGCGTCGTCTCCCGGACCCGCGCCCACCTCCCGGTCGCCGGCCGTACCGCCGGTGGCGACCGGGACGCTCGCCGGGGCGGGGGTCGACGGGCGGGCCGCCTTGCCGGTGCGCTGCCGCGGCACCCGCGTCGTGCCGGGCCCGGCCGGCGCGGCCGGGACAGACTCGACCGGCGCGGCCGGTTCGACCGCACCGGAGACGGTGGGACCGGTCGCCGCCGGTGGGCGGGCGGCCGAGCGGCGCGCGGCGCGCTGGGCGAGCGTGGCCACCAGGGCCGAGCCGCCGACGCCGACGATCACCGCGTACGGGGCGATCAGGTGCGCCGACACCTGCTCCGGGCTGATCGCGGTCACCCGCGGCACCGCCAGGAAGTACGCGACCGCGACCAGCAGCGGTCCGGCCGCGCCGGAGGCCACCGCCCCGACCCGGTGGTCGGGATGGCGGGCGGCGCCCCGGGCCGCCAGCGCGCCGATCACCAGCGCGGAGCCCAGCGAGAGCACCGCCCCGGGCCAGTAGAAGTAGTCCCGGATCCAGTACCGGCCGTCGTCGGCGCTGAGCTGCCAGATGCCGAGTTGCGCGCTGGTCAGGCCACGGCCGGCGAGCACACCGTCGACCACGGCGACCACCGCGAGCAGCCAGAGCCAGGCGACGGTGGCGATGACGTTCCTGGCGGCGGCCCGGGAGTGCAGTGCCCAGCCGGCGGTGAGTACGCCGACCAGCACCCCGACCGCCGCGTAACCGGCGGCGACCTCCCGGGGCGCCGGGGTGTCCGCCACCACCGCCACCCGGGCCGGTACGGCGACCAGCAGCACGGTGATCAGGGCGCCCACTCCGGCGGCGACGGCCAGGGCGAGCTGCCGGAGCGTGCCGGCCTGCTCCGCTCCGCCGTCCGCGCCGGGGACGTCGGCCATCCCGTCCACAGTGGTCGACGGGGCCTCGGTGTGGGTGGCCGTGCCGTCGGGGGGCGGATCACCGGCCGGGCGGCCCGGCGTGCCCCGGTCCCGTAGTCGCTGGGCGCAGACCGCGCCGAAGACGGTCGAGGTGGCGGCGATCCAGGTGGCCCAGACCAGGCTGGCGACCCAGGCCGCCGGCCCGGCGCCGGGGTCGGCCGGTGCCCAGTTGATGATGCCCAGCCCGTAGCCGAAACCCAGTTGGGCGGCACCCGCGCCGGCAGCCACGCCGATCGCGGTGGCGATCGATCCTCCCCAGCCCCGTCTGGCCATGCCGGGCAGCGTAACGTCCCGGGGTCGGCGCGGCGAGTGCTGACGGCGAGCCGGGACCGCCGCCCGCGGAACCGTACCGCCGGGTGGTCGCCCGGTGACCAGCGGCGACCGTGGCCCGGCCCGGCGACCGCGCGGAACGGGTTTGGCGGCGGCGGGTACGGTCGCCCGGGAACGAGGCGGTGGGCGGTATGACGGACGGGAGCACGGGCGTGCGGACGGACGAGGCGCGCGGCGACGCCGGACCGGACCGGCTGACGCTGGTGCTCGGCGGCGGACTGGCCTTCGTGCTGCTCGCCGCGATCGGCGCGACCGGCGGTTGGCTGCTGGCCGGGGAGGATGCCGGGCCCACGGAGCGGCCCGCCGCCTCGGCCACCACCGGCGCGCCGACCCCGAGTGCCGGCCCGACCCGCTCGACGTCCGCCCCGACCGCCCCCCGGACGACGTCGTCGACCCGGCCCACCGGCCTGACCGTGCCGCCGCTGATCGGCACCGACTTCGCCGAGGCCCGCGACGAACTACGGGAGCGGCGGCTGGGCTGGCGGCTCGTCTTCGGCACCGGCACCGGGCGCACCGTCGCCCGCACCTCGCCGGCGGTGGGCGCGCAGGTGCGGCCGGGCACGACGGTGCACCTCTACGTGACCGGTCCGGCGCCGGCCAGCACCGTGCCCGAGGTGGTCGGCGAGGAGTGCGACGACGCGGCCGACGAACTCGTCAACGAGGGGTTCTACCCGCAGTACCGCAGTGGTCGCCGGGGTGTGGTCACCCGCCAGGAGCCGGCCGGCGACAGCACCGGCAACTGGAACGACCCGGTGGCGATCTGGTGCGGTGTGGCGACCCCGAGCGCGCTCCCCTCGTCACCGACGCCGTGACGGGCGGGTCGGGACGCTGATCCCGGCCGATGGCCGCGCGGACCGCTAAGTTGACGGTCGAGGGCCATGACGCCCGCCCCGGTTCGGGAGAGGACGTGCCATGAGCGAGCGTCAGCGAGTGAATCGTCGGCGCAGGGCGGTGGTGCCTCGTGTCGGCACGCAGCGGAGCGGAGTGCCGGCATGAGCGAGCGTCAGCGAGTGAATCGTCGGCGCAGGGCGGTGGTGCCTCGTGTCGGCACGCAGCGGAGCGGAGTGCCGGCATGAGCGAGCGTCAGCGAGTGAATCGTCGGCGCAGGGCGGTGGTGCCTCGTGTCGGCACGCAGCGGAGCGGAGTGCCGGCATGAGCGACGACCGCCAGGAGCCGCCCGCCGGGGAGCACGACGATCGGACCCGACCGATGCCGTCGCCCGAGGACCGGGGGGCGGAGCCCGTCGACCGGACGCAGCGGCTGCCCCGCCCGGAGGACCGGACGGCGGCGCAGCCGGGGGTTCCCGGCGAGCCCACCGCGCCGGACCGCACCGCGCCGCTGCCGCCGGCCGGGCGACCCGGGCCGGCGGCCTGGTCCGGGCGGGCCGAGGTGCCGCCGCCACGGCCGCCCGACTACCGGGAGTCGAGCGGCGCCGAGTGGTACCCCGAGGAGGGGGGCCGGCGCTGGTGGCTGCCCATTCTCTGGGGTGTGGTCGTGCTGCTGCTGCTCGCCGTGCTGGGCGCCGGGCTGTGGCTGGCTTTCCAGGCGGCGGAGGACGGGACGGATCCCGACCCGACCCCGTCGGTCTCGCCGACCCGCGCCTCGCCGAGCACGACCGCGCCGACCACGGCCGCCCCCACCACCCGGTCGCCCTCCGCGTCGCCGACCAGTGAGCCGGTCGAGGTGCCGGTGCCGCCGCTGGTCAACCTGCCGCAGGAGGCGGCGGAGGCGGTGCTGGACCGGCTCGGGTTGGACCACCGGGTCGTGTACCGGGCGTCGGACCGGCCCGCCGGCACGGTGATCGACACCGACCCGGAGGCGGGTGAACCGGTGCCGGAGGGCGAGGAGGTCACCCTGTTCGTGTCGCGGGGCGGGCCGACGCCGACCGCGAGCCCGAGCGAGCCGACCGGCGAGCCGACCACCACCGACTGACCCGACGCGGCCCGCCGCCGTGGCGGTGGACCGGTCGCCCGGTCACCACATCCGGCGTCTCGTCCCCACCAACCCGAGGCCGGCGAGCGAGATGGCCAGGCCGAGAACCCCCGACCAGAAGAGCGAGCGGCGGACGTCCTCCGCCGTGTGCCCGCCGGCAGCCGCCGGGTCCGCGTCCGGCGGCGGCGCGCCGACCGGCACACCGGGGTCGAGCGTGGAGGGATCGGGCTCGTCGAACGCGAACGGCTCGGACCCGGCGTACGGGTCGGCCGACGGGTCCTCGCCGATCACGGTGATCTCCGGCGCCGGGACCGGGTCGTTCAGCCGGGTGGACGACAGAGCGGGGTCGCGGACCACGATCACGAGTGTGGTCGCGGCGCCGAACAGCGCCAGGAGTCCGAAGGCATAGGCGATACGGGAGCGGTGCGGCCGCCGCGCGGCGGACTGATTGACCATGACCATCCCAGGTTCAGGGTCCTGGACGCGCGGGGTGGAAACATGCCGGGGTGGGCGTACCAAGTCTATGGCGACGGCACGCCCCCCGGCGGCCGATCGCGGAGGTCAGCCCACCCGGACCGGGGTGCGCACGACCGGCCGGCGGGCCGTCCGCACGGTGTGCGGGCGGGCCTCCGGGGCGGCCCGGAGCTGGCGCAGCCCCTCCCGCTGGACGTAGATCGACCGCCGGTTGACCGCGTCCCCCGCCGGGTTCAATTCGTAGCCGTCGAGCCAGAGCCAACCGTCGTAGGTCGGCCAGTCGAGCACCCGGATCACCCGGAACATGATGGGCCTGAGGAACTGGACACTCGCCGCGCGAGTCACGTGCAGTACGTCACCGGAGCGGGGAAGCACATGGGCTCCTGGGGAGGGTCGGCCGGCGGACGAGCCGGCGGAAGCTGTCGGGGGAGTTTCGGCCCGGCTACGGGGTCGTGCCTCGTGGACCGGCGGTGCGGGTGGTGGTGGTCGGGCCGTGCCCGCTGGTGGCGTGCCGCCACCCGACCAACACCCGGTTGCTCCCGGGTACCGCTCCCACCACCGCAGCCTGCAGGCGTGCAGCGGCGGGGTCATCTCCCCGGGGCAGATCTTGTTGTCGGAGGTCGGGCACGGTCGCCGTCCGGTCACCGGGCGCTGGTGGGGTCACCGCTCCGGAAGAGCGATCTTGACGGTGAGTGACCCGTGCCATACGGACAGAGTGCATCAGAGACGTGCGACATGCAAGTTGCACGTCGACTTTTGCCGATACGCGAGCGGCTCGCGCGAAACGGCGCTTGAAGCCGTCGGCGTCCGGACGGCACACTGAGGGCCGGTTTCGCCCGTCGCGGCCGGCCGAGGACCGGCACCACCCCCAGCCGCGAACGCCTCGCCCGCCCGACGGTCGCGCCCCGGCGGGCGGCGACAGCGGCGCGTCCACGCGGAGGTGTACCGGTGAGGGCCAGCCAACGGTCCGGAGCGGCAGCCGAGGTGGTCCCGTGAGTGAGCGGCGTAGCCCGACGATCCGGCGGCGCCGGCTCGGCGCGGAGTTGCGCCGGCAGCGGGAGGCGGCCGGGATCACCATCGAGGCGGTCGCCGAGCAGTTGGAGTGCTCGGCGTCGAAGGTCTCCCGGATCGAGACCGGCCACACCACCGCCACGCCGCGCGACGTGCGGGACATGCTGCGGATCTACGGCGTGGTGGGCGCGGAGAGCGACGAGCTGGTGCAGATCGCCCGGGAGGCGCGGCAGAAGGGCTGGTGGCATCCGTACAGCACGGTGCTGGTCGGTGCGTACGTCGGGCTGGAGGCGGCGGCCAGTTCGATCCGGGCGTACGAGCAGCAGGTGGTCCCCGGCCTGTTGGAGACCGAGGAGTACGCGAGTGCCATGATCCGTGCCGCTCGGCCGGACTTCACCGCCGAACAGGTCGCACAACGTGTCCGTGTCCGGCTGGGCCGCCAGTCGTTGCTGACTCAGGATGATCCGGTCGATCTGTGGGTGGTGCTCGATGAGGCGGTGGTGAGCCGGCCGGTGGGCGGGGACGCGGTGATGCGCGGCCAGCTCAAGCGGTTGGTCGAGGTGGCCGAGTTGCCGAACGTGACGCTGCAGATCCTGCCTTTCGAGGTGGGGGCGCACGCCGGCATGGACGGCACCTTCACGATCCTCAGCTTCCCCGAGCCCGGTGATCCGGATGTCGTGTACGCGGAGAACGCCACGGGTGGGCTCTTCCTGGAGAAGAGTGACGAACTGCAGAAGTACAGCTTCATCTTCGATCACATCCGCGCGGCGGCCATTCGTCCGGAGGAGTCCATCGCACACATCGCGAAACTGGCAGAGGAGCCGTTGTGGAAATGGCGACCAAGGGGTTCCCCGTGGACCTGACGCAGGCAACGTGGTTCAAGAGCTCGAAGAGCGGGCCGAACTGTGACAACTGCGTGGAGGTGGCGTACGTGACCGGGGCGGTCGGGGTCCGGGACTCGAAGGACAAGACAGGTCCGGCCCTGGTCTTCGCCCCGGGCGACTGGCACGCCTTCGTCGCCGGCGCCAAGGGCGGCGGGTTCGGCCGGGACTGACGACCCTGTGACGTGACGCCGTGTCCCCGTCCGGTCGCCGGACGGGGACATGGCCGTGCCCGGGTCCGCCGGCGCGGCGACGACCGCCGCCCGGACGCGACCCCGTCTCCGGGAATCCCGTCGCCACATCGGTCCCGTCTCGTTGTACCCCTCGGTACGGCGCTGGTCGACAACCCGCCGCGGATCGACAACCGAGCTAGGCAGGCGAGACGGATGACGACGATCGGTTCAGAGAACCTCACCAACGGTCCGGGCAAGCCGGAACGGTTCGGCGGCAAGTACCGGGGGGCGCGCCGGGACACCGTGTTGACCGAGGTGGTGTCGACCGACACCGAGGCCGGTGGCCGGGACGCCGCCACCGCCCCGCCCGAGCAGGCCGGACCGCCGCTCTCGCTGCCGTCGCTGGACCCGAACCCGCTCACCGAGCCCTCGTTCCCGCCCGGCGGCTGGTCGATGGAGCCGACCGAGTCGCTGGTCGACCACCCGCTGCTGCGCGGCCTGCTGATGGAGCTGCCGCCGAAGGGCAGCGTGCCCCCGCCCGGTTGGCTGGACCGCTGGTTCGAGGCGACCCGGGCGATCCTCGAACTGCTATACGTGCAGGGGACTTCCCGCTCGCGGTGACGCCGGCTCGGCCGGCTCGGCGAGCGCCATCCGCTCGACCGGCACCGCCCATCCCGCCGGTGCCGTCGGTTCCGCCGGCATCGCCCGCTCGACCAGCCGGCTGTGCCGCAGCGCGTGCCGGACGCCGAGCACGGCGACGCAGAGCGCGCCCACGGTGATCGCGGGGCCGGTCACGCCCGGTTCGACGAGCAGGTCCGCACCGCCGGCCGTCAGCAGCGCCGGCACCGTGGCCAGCCCGGTGACCTGCACCGGAAACCCGATCATCGGATGCGCCGCGGCCGCCCGCAGGCGGTGTGGCGCGGGGGTGTCCGGCGCCGCGGCGAAGGCGCCCGCGCCGGCCCACAACCGGCGCAGCCGGCGTACGGCGCAGAGCGCGACCACGGCCGCGGGCCCGGCGGCGAGGGCGAGATCGCCCGCGGCCCGGTCCGCCACCGTGGCCCCGCCGCTGGACAGCCCGACGGCCAGCACCGCCGCGGTCAGGCCCAGTCCGGTGAGGGTGAGGACGAGCGACCAGCCGGCGCGCCGGCGCAGGGCGTGGGCCCGGTCGAGCCGGGGCAGCCCGTCCGCGACGTACCCGGCGGCCAGCCAGATGGCGGCGAGCGGCAGCAGCACGGCGAGATGGCTATCCATGTCTGACAGCCTTGCCCGTTTCCGGTCGGGGCGAATCCGGGCCCGCCCCCCGCTCGGCCCGTAGTCGCCTCCCGTAGGGGCCATCCCTCCGGTGTTATTGACGATTCGACATGTTTATCTGCCTCTCCGGGCCCATCTACCCTCAGATCGATTGGCATCCATCGATCGACTCGCCACGAGCGGGTGGACGGTCGGTGCCGGTCGGAGGAGGGAGGTAGGAAGATGGCTCTTCCACACAGGTCCGTACTCGTCGGGGTGGCCGCGCTGGCGATGGTGGCAGCCGCCACGCCCGCGATGGCCGCCGAACCGGTCGGGGTGATCCGCAGCGCCGGCGGGGACACCGCCGTCGCCGACAGCTACATCGTCGTGTTCAAGGACAGCGCCGTCGGTCGGAGCGCGGTGGGCGACAACGCCCAGCGGCTCGTCGGCCGGCACGGCGGCACCGTCGCGCGCACCTACGGCGCGGCGCTGCGCGGCTTCGAGGTCCGGGTCGGGGCGAAGGCCGCCGCGCGGATCGCGGCCGACCCCGCCGTGGCGTACGTCGAGCAGAACCACACCGTGACGATCTCCGGCACCCAGACCAACCCCCCGTCCTGGGGTCTGGACCGGATCGACCAGCGCAACCTGCCGCTGAACAACTCGTACACCTACCCGAACACGGCGTCCAACGTGCGCGCCTACGTCATCGACACCGGCGTGCTGTACGGGCACAACGACTTCGGCGGCCGGGCGGTCTCCGGCTTCGACGCGGTGGACGGCGGCTCCGCCGACGACTGCAACGGCCACGGCACGCACGTCGCGGGCACCGTCGGCGGCTCGTCGTACGGGGTGGCCAAGGGCGTCCAGATCGTCGGCGTCCGGGTGCTGAACTGCCAGGGCTCCGGCACCAACGCCCAGGTCGTGGCCGGCATCGACTGGGTCACCGCGAACGCGGTCAAGCCGGCCGTGGCGAACATGAGCCTCGGCGGCGGCGCCAACAGCTCGATCGACACGGCGGTGACCAACTCCATCAACTCCGGCATCACGTACGCCGTCGCCGCCGGCAACGGCGACATCTTCGGCAACCGGCAGAACGCCTGCAACTACTCCCCGGCCCGGGTCGCCTCGGCGATCACCGTCGGCGCCACCCAGAACAACGACGCGGCGGCGAGTTTCTCCAACTTCGGCACCTGCGTCGACATCCTTGCGCCGGGCGTCAACATCACGTCGGCCTGGCACACCGGCAACAGCGCGACGAACACGATCAGCGGCACCTCGATGGCGTCGCCGCACGTGGCCGGCGCCGCGGCGCTGGTGCTCTCGGCGAACCCGGCGTGGAGCCCGCAGCAGGTGCGCGACAGCCTGGTCAACAACGCCACCCCGAACGTGGTGACCAACCCGGGCACCGGCACCCCGAACCGGCTGCTCTACGTGGTCAACGAGGGCACCCCGCCGACCAACGACTTCTCCGTGTCGGTCTCGCCGACCTCCGGGTCGACCGCGCCCGGCGGCTCGGTGACCACCACGGTCAACACCGCCACCACCAACGGTTCGGCCCAGTCGGTCAGCCTCTCCGCCAGCGGCCTGCCCGCCGGCGCGACCGCTTCGTTCAGCCCGGCCACGGTGACCTCCGGCGGCTCGTCGACGCTGACCATCAGCACCTCGGCGAGCACCCCGCCCGGCACCTACCCGGTGACCGTCACCGGCAGCGCCGCCTCGGGTACCCGGACCGCGACGTACACGCTGACGGTGACCGGCTCCGGTGGCGGCGGCTGCTCCGGCAGCAACGGCACCGACGTGGCGATCCCGGACACCGGCGCCACCGTGTCCAGCTCGATCACCATCTCCGGCTGCGCCCGCAACGCCTCGGCGAGCTCGACGGTGGCGGTGAACATCGTGCACACCTACCGCGGCGACCTGGTGGTCGACCTGGTCGCCCCGGACGGCTCGGCCTACCGGCTGAAGAACAGCAGCTTCTGGGATGGCGCGGACAACATCAACACCACCTACACCGTGAACCTGTCGAGCGAGGCGGCGAACGGCACCTGGCGGTTGCAGGTGCGGGACGTCTACTCGGGCGACACCGGCTACATCAACACCTGGACGCTGACCCTCTGATCAGCGGCTGTGCGGGGCCCCTCCCAGCCCGGGAGGGGCCCTCGCGCGTACGTCGGGGGATCAGACCGCGAAGCCGGCCGGGCGCTCGGTGGCCGGCGGCGGGGGGGCCGCCTTCCACAGGCCGGTCTTCTGGCCGACCAGCCGGGTCACGTAGGCCGGGTTGAGCACCAGGTAGCGGTGCCAGAGCCGCTTCGGCTCCAGGCCGAGCCGCCAGAGCCACTCCAGGCCGGCCCGCTGCATCCACGGCGGCGGCTTGTGCAGCAGCCCGGCGTGGTAGTCGAAGGCCGCCCCGACCGCCATCAGCGGCATGTCCAGCAGCGGCCGCATGGCGTACGCGAAGACCTCCTGGCGCGGGCAGCCCAGCCCGACCAGGACGAGCCGGGCCCCGCTGGCCTTGATCCGGTCGGCGATCTCGACGTCCTCGCCCGGTTGCACGGCGCGGAACTTGGACGGCTCCACCCCGGCGATCTTGAGAGCCGGGAACATCCGCTCCAGCGCCGGGATCAACCGCGCGAGGGTCTCCTCGGTGGATCCGTAGAGGTAGACCGGCAACCCCTCGTCGGCGAACCGGGCCAGCACGTGCAGGGTCAGCGTCGGGCCGTACACCCGGTCGGTGAGGCCGGCGCCGTGCAGCAGGTTGAGCGCCCACCGCACCGGCTGCCCGTCCGGGGTGACCACGTCGAAGGAGTTCAGCCGGGCGTTGTGCGCCCGGTCGAGCACCCCGGTCATCACGCCGTGCACGGCGAGCGCGGTCAGCGCCAGCGGCCGGCGCTCCTGCGCGGCGGCCACCACCTGCTCGGTGGCGGCGGCGTAGTCGGTGGCGTCCACCAGGACGCCGAGCACGTTCCGCTTCCGGGTCGTCATGCTCCCGGCACCCACTTGTCCACGTTGGCCTCGTAGATCTCCCGCATGATCATGGGTACGTCGTAGACCTGCTTCCACTCCGGGTAGTCGGCCTGGAACGCCTCGTTGGAGCCGATCCACCACTTGTGGTCGCCGATCCGGTTCGCCTCGACGTACTCGGAGATCATCTCGTGGCCGGTGATCTCCTCGGCCAGCCGGAACGCCTCCCGCATCGAGGTGTTGGAGTGCCGGCCGCCGCCGAGGTTGTAGACCGCCGCCGAGCGCGGGTTGCGGAAGAACGCCTCGAACGCGGAGACCACGTCCGAGCTGTGGATCGCGTCGCGCACCTGTTTGCCCTGGTATCCGAAGATCTTGTAATTCCGGCGCTCCATGTTGGCGCGCATCACGTAGCCGAGGAAGCCGTGCAGCTCGGTGGCGGAGTGCGCCGGACCGGTCAGCGTGCCGCCCCGGAAGCAGGCGGTCCGCATGCCGAAGTAGCGGCCGTACTCCTGCACCATCACGTCGGCGGCCACCTTGGAGGCGCCGAAGACCGAGTGCAGGCAGGCGTCGATCGACATGTCCTCGCGGATGCCCTGCTCGTACGGATGCCCCGGCTCGATCTCCCAGCGGGTCTCCAGCTCCACCAGCGGGAGGAAGTTCGGCCGGTCGCCGTAGACCTTGTTGGTGGAGCAGTGGATGACCGGCGCCTCGATGCAGTGCTCGCGCACGTTCTGCAGCACGTTGAGCGTGCCGCCGGCGTTCACGTCGAAGTCGGTGAACGGGTCGCGCACCGCCCAGTCGTGCGAGGGCTGCGCGGCGGTGTGCACCACCACGGCGACGTCGGTGCCGTACCGGCGGAAGAGCTTCGCCAGCGCGTCCCGGTCGCGGATGTCGATGCTGTGGTGCGAGTACGCGTTCCCCAGCTCGTCGGTCAGCCGCCGGACGTTCCAGGCGGTGGACGCCTCCTCACCGAAGAACTCCTGCCGCATGTCGTTGTCGATGCCGACGACATCGAGACCGAGGCCGGCGAAGTGCCGGACCGCCTCGGAGCCGATCAGCCCGCCCGATCCGGTCACGAACGCGACACTCACACGCCACTCCTGGTCCATCGGAGGCAGAAACCATCGGAGCATAGCGTGACGTACGGCACGCCCCGATACGGCGCGAGGGCCCCGCATCGCTGCGGAGCCCTCGTCGTCATCTGGTGGGGAAGGGGGGAGTTGAACCCCCACGCCCTTTCGGGCACACGGACCTGAACCGTGCGCGTCTGCCATTCCGCCACTTCCCCGTGGCTCGACCTCGAACACTGTAGTCTGTGCCGGTCCTGCTGTCTCCAGCGGGGCTCGGCCAGGTTACCCGGCTCCGGTCGTCGGCCGCGACCGGTTACCGTTCGTAGAGGCGGTTACCGTTCGTGGCGGACGAAAGAGTAGCACGACAACATCGGCCCGTCCGAACGGGCGGGCGCCAGCCGGCCGAGCGGCGTGTGAGCTGCGCGCGCCCCGGCCGGATACCATCATGTCCTCGGGACCCGAGGAGGAGCCGGTGAGCGTGCTGCAACGCTTCGAGAAGCGTCTGGAAGGCCTGGTCGAAGGGGCCTTTGCCAAGGTCTTCAAAGGGGTGGTCCACCCCGTGGAGATCCTCAACGCCATGCAGCGGGAGGCCGAGGCGCACAAGGCGATCCTGGCCGGTGGGCGCACGTTGGTGCCCAACCGCTACGTGATCGATCTCTCGCCCTACGACCACAGTCGGCTGGCGCCGTACGCTGCCGCGCTGGCCCAGGAGCTGGCCCAGTCGCAGGCGGAGTTCATCGGCGAGCAGGCCTGGACGGTCTACGGCGACGTGATCGTCGAGATCGAGCGCGGCGAGGGGCTGGACACCGGCATGTTCCGGGTCACCGCCGAGGTCTACACCGGCGGCGAGGTCGCCCCGGTCTCGGCGCCCGGCTACGACGCCGGCCCGCCCGCCTACCCCGCCTACGACCAGGGCGGCGGCTACGGCCCCCCGCCGGGACACGGCGGCGGCACCCGCAACGTCCGGCTGGTCTCCGGCGACGGGCGCACCTACCCGCTGCAGATGGGCTCGACCGTGATCGGCCGCGGCGACCAGGCCAACCTGCGCCTGCCCGACGTCGGCATCTCGCGGCGACACGCCCGGCTGGACTTCGACGGCGGCCAGGTCGTGCTGACCGACCTCGGGTCGACCAACGGCACGATGGTCAACGGCCAGCGGGTCTCCGCCGTCGCGCTCAACCCCGGGGACATGATCCAGCTGGGCACGACGACGCTGACCTTCCGCGTGGACGGCTGACCCGCCTTGCCGGAACTCGTCATCACCGTTGCCCGGTTCGGGTTCCTCATCCTGCTGTGGATCTTCGTGTTCACGGTGGTCGGCGTCATCCGCCGGGACCTCTTCGCGGGCGCCCGGTCGGGCCGGCTGGTGGCCGCGCCCCGGAACATCGGCGCCTCGACGGGGCAGCCGGCGAAGCCGGCGAAGGTGAAGCGGGGTCGGGCGGCGCACCAGCTGGTGGTCACCGCCGGCCAACTGGCCGGCACCAGGATCACCCTCGGTGAAGCGCAGATCACCATCGGTCGGGCCGAGGACTCCACCCTCGTCATCACCGACGACTACGCCTCCGCGCGGCACGCCCGGCTGGTGCCGCGCGACGGGCAGTGGTTCGTCGAGGATCTCGGCTCGACTAACGGCACGTACCTGGATCGCGCTAAGGTCACCGGACCAACCCCCGTCCCCCTCGGCGTGCCGATCCGAATCGGCCGCACTTCCCTCGAATTACGGCCATGACTCTGACCCTGCGCTATGCGGCCCACAGCGACCGCGGTCTGATCCGAGACGGTAACCAGGATTCCGTCTACGCCGGGCCGCGGCTACTCGCCGTCGCCGACGGCATGGGCGGCATGGCCGCCGGTGACGTCGCCAGCAACATCGTCATCGGCGCCATGGCGCCACTCGACGAGGACGTCCCGGGGGACGCCCTCGTGGACGCGCTGCGGTCGGCGGTGGGTACCGCCAACCAGCAGCTCCGCGACACCGTGGACGCCAACCCACAGCTGGAGGGGATGGGCACCACGCTCACCGCGACCCTCTTCTCTGGCAGCAAGCTGGGCATGGTCCACATCGGTGACTCGCGGGCCTATCTCCTGCGCAACGGCGAGTTCGCGCAGATCACCAAGGACGACACGTACGTCCAGATGCTGGTCGACGAGGGCCGGATCAGCGCCGAGGAGGCGAGCAGCCACCCCCAGCGCTCGCTGCTGACCCGGGCGCTCGACGGCCGCGACATCGACCCGGAATACTCCGTCCGCCAGGTGCTGCCCGGCGACCGCTACCTGATCTGCAGCGACGGGCTCTCCGGCGTGGTCAGCGCGGACACCATCGCGGACACCATGCGCGAGTACGCCGACCCGCAGCAGTGCGTCGAGCGGCTGGTGCAGCTCGCCCTGCGCGGCGGCGGCCCGGACAACATCACGGTGATCATCGCCGACGCCACCGACCAGGACATCGTCGAGGCCACCCCGATCGTCGGCGGCGCCGCCGCCCGCGACCGCGGCATGGCCACCTCGGCCGACGTCTCCACCCCGGCGGCCCGCGCCTCGGCCCTCTCCGCGCCCCGCCCCGCCGCTCCGGAGGAGCCGGCGGCCGCCGCCGACGAGGAGCCGGAGCGCCGCCGGCGCCGGCCGGTACGCGCCGCCGCGATGACGCTGGCGCTGCTGGTGATCCTCGGTGGCGGCCTGTTCGGCGGGTGGAGCTACACCCAGCGGCAGTACTACGTCGGGGCGACCGAGGACGGCCAGGTGGCGGTGTTCCGGGGCATCCAGGGCCAGATCGCCGGGATGGACCTCTCCACCGTGCACTCCACCAGCCCGGCCGAGCTGGACGATCTCACCCTGGCCGCGCAGGAGCAGGTGAAGCAGGGCATCCCGGCCAAGAGCGAGCCGGACGCCGAGCGCCGCCTCGCCGAGCTGACCAGCGACAACCCGACGAACCCGAACCTGAAGCCGATCTGCCCGCCGAGCCCCACCCTGACAGCCGCCAGCGCCACCGCGACGCCGACGCCCTCCGCGCCGTCGCCGAGCGCGACCGGCGTCTCGGCCAGCGGCAGCCCGACGGCCAGCGGCGGGCCGAGCGGCAGCCCCGCGCCGGCCAGCACGCCCGACGCCCCGCCCTCCGACACCATCGCGCCGGCGCTGGACCCGGCCGCCTGCCGGTCGCCCGAGTAGGCGTCGGCTCGAACCTGAGGACCCATCGTTGACCGCACAGGCCACCCCGGCACCCTCGCCCGCCACCACGGGCGAGCAGCCCGGCGTACGCCTGGCCCGGTCCCGGCGCAACGCCGAGCTGTCGCTGCTGCTGCTGGCGATGGGGCTGGTGGCCGCGTACGGGGCGATGGTCGAGGCGAAGGTGCTCGACACGGTCACCCCCGACTTCTGGCTGCCGGCCGCCGCGCTCACCGCCGTCTTCCTCGGCCTGCACCTGGTGATCCGGTTCCTGGCGCCGTTCGCCGACCCGGCCCTGCTGCCGGCGGTCGCGCTGCTCAACGGGATCGGGGTGGGCTTCCTGCGCCGGCTCGACCTGGGCGACGCCACGCCGGCCGAGCGGGAGAACCTGGCCATCTTCGCCGGCCAGGGCGGCCGCCAGCTCGCCTGGACGCTGGTGTCGGTGATCCTCGCCGCCGGGCTGCTCGCCCTGATGCGGGACCACCGGTCGATCTCCCGGTACGCGTACACCCTGGGGCTCGCCGGCATCGTGCTGGTGATGATCCCGGCGGTGCTGCCCAGCCGGTTCTCCGAGATCAACGGCGCCAAGCTGTGGATCAAGTTCGGCGACAGTTTCTCGATCCAACCCGGTGAGTTCGCCAAGCTGGCCCTGCTGGTCTTCTTCGCCTACTACCTGGTGCGCAAGCGCGAGGTGCTGTCGCTGGCCAGCCGCCGCTTCCTCGGCATCGACTTCCCGCGGGGGCGCGACCTCGGCCCGGTCGTTGTGGTCTGGCTGATCAGCCTCCTGGTCCTCGTCTTCGAGAAGGACCTCGGCACCTCGCTGCTCTACTTCGGCATGTTCGTGGTGACGCTCTACATCGCCACCGAACGGGTCAGTTGGCTGCTCATCGGTCTGGTGCTCTTCTTCGGCGGCGCCTACCTGGCGTACGTCCTCGGCGACGTCGTCGGCGGCCCGTTCGCCAACTTCTACCTCCGGGCGCAGATCTGGCTGGACCCGTTCGCCGACCCGCACGACGACGGCTACCAGTTGGTCCAGGGGCTGCTCGCGCTCGGCACCGGCGGCCTGTTCGGCGCCGGGCCCGGCGGCGGCCAGCCGGGCCTGCTGCCCGAGGTGCAGAACGACTTCATCTTCGCCGGCATCGGCGAGGAGATCGGCCTGTTCGGGCTCTCCGCGCTGCTCGTGGTCTACCTGCTGATCGTGGAGCGGGGGCTGCGCGCCGCGCTGGCCGTGCGGGACTCGTTCGGCAAGCTGCTCGCCGGCGGCCTGGCGTTCACCCTCGGCCTGCAGGTCTTCGTGATCGTCGGCGGGATCAGCAAGCTCATCCCGCTCACCGGCCAGACCACCCCGTTCCTCTCCGCCGGTGGCTCGTCGCTGATGGCGAACTGGCTGCTCGTCGCGGTGCTGCTCCGGGTCTCGGACGCGGCCCGGCGGCCGGTCACCGGTGGCGGCGGCCGGGCGGTCCGACCCTCCGGCGGCCCGCCGGAGCAGTTGCACGGTGCTCCCACGGAGGTGATCAGGCCGTGAACGCACCCCTGCGCCGGGTCGGTGTCGTCGTGATGATCCTCTTCGGTCTGCTCTTCGCGAACCTGAACTGGATCCAGGCCTACAAGGCCGACGAATACCGCACCAGCGACTACAACGGTCGGGTCCAGGTCGCCGAGTACGAGCGCAAGCGCGGCAACATCGAGGCCGGCGGCACCGCCTTCGCGGTCAGCAAGGAGACCGACGGCGAGCTGAAGTACCAGCGCACCTACCCGGGTGGCGCCAAGTACGCGCACGTGCTCGGCTACAAGCCGGTCAACCTCGCCGACACCGGCATCGAGCGGAGCGAGAACGACTTCCTCGCCGGCACCAGCGACCAGCTCTTCGTGGACCGGTTCAAGGACATGTTCACCGGTGACCAGACCGGTGGCGGCAACGTGCTGCTGACCATCTCCAAGCGGGCCCAGGACGTCGCGTACGACCAGCTGCGGAACAACGAGAGGGGGGTCACGAGGGGGGCGGCGATCGCCATCGACCCGCGGACCGGGGCGGTGCAGGCGCTCGTCTCCATGCCCAGCTTCGACCCGAACCCGTTGGCCAGCCATGACACCCGCGCGGCCACCGCGGCGTACAACCGGCTCGAGCAGGACCGGGACCGCCCGCTGCGTAACCGGGCGCTCGGCGAGGTGCTGCCCCCGGGCTCCACCTTCAAGATCGTGGTGGCGGCCGCGGCGCTGGAGAACGGGGTCGGCAAGAACACCCGGATCCCGGCCGGCGCCAGCTTCACCCCGCCGACCTCCGGCAGCCCGATCAGGAACGCCGCGGCGTCCATCTGCCCGGAGTCGCAGGTCACCCTCATCGAAGCGGTCACCGAGTCGTGCAACACCGGGTTCGCCCAGCTCGGCATCCGGCTGGGCGCCGACACCATCAAGGAGAAGGCCCGCCAGTTCGGCTTCGAGCAGGACGACCTGACCGTCGGCCAGCTCGGCGAGGGCGGGCACCAGGTGGCGGCCAGCCGCACCGGCAGCATCCAGAACGCCGACGGCGGGGACGACCCGGCGGCGCTCGCCCAGTCCTCGATCGGCCAGCGGGACGTCCGGATGACGCCGCTGCAGGGCGCGCTGATCGCCGCGTCGGTCGCCAACGGCGGCAGCCAGATGCGCCCCTACCTGGTCCGCCAGCTGCTCGGGCCGGACCGCACCACCAGCTACTACACCGCCAAGCCGCGGGAGCTGCGCCAGCCGGTCAGCGGCCAGGTCGCCGCCGACCTGCGGGACATGATGGTCAGCGTGGTCGAGAACGGCACCGGCCGGAGCGCGCGGATCAACGGCTACACGGTCGGCGGCAAGACCGGCACGGCCGACGTCGGCCCCGGCATCCCTCCCCACTCGTGGTTCATCGGCTTCGCCCTGGACAAGAACGGCAACCCGGTCTCCGCGGTCTGCGTCCTGCTGGAGAACGGCGGCGACGGCGGCAGCGGTGAGGCCGCCCGGATCGGTGGCCAGATCATGCGGGCGGCGATCGCCGACCCGGGGGGCCGCTGACATGCTCAGCCCCGGCGTGCTGCTCGGCAACCGATACCGTCTCGACGAGCGGATCGCCAGCGGCGGCATGGGTGACGTCTGGCGCGGCACCGACCAGGTGCTCGGCCGGACGGTCGCGGTGAAGAGCCTGCTGCCCGCGCTGCTGGACGAGCCCGGCTTCGCCGAGCGGTTCCGCGGCGAGGCCCGCACCATGGCCACCATCAACCACCCGGGCGTGGTCGACGTCTACGACTTCGGCAACGACCAGCAGATCGCGTTCCTGGTGATGGAGTACGTCGAGGGAGACGCGCTCTCGGCCACGCTGAGCCGGGTCGGCCGGCTCACCCCGGCCCGGACGATGGCGCTGGTCGCGCAGGCGGCCGACGCGCTGCACGCGGCGCACGAGAAGGGCATCGTGCACCGCGACGTCAAGCCCGGCAACCTGCTGGTCCGGCCGAACGGCACGCTGGTGCTGACCGACTTCGGCATCGCCCGCTCCGACCTCGTCGGGCAGCTCACCGCCGCCGGCTCGGTGCTCGGCACCGCCTCGTACATCTCCCCGGAGCAGGCCACCGGCGGCGTCGCCACCCCCGCCTCCGACGTCTACGCCCTCGGCGTGGTCGCCTACCAGTGCCTGGCCGGGCGGCGGCCGTTCGAGGGCGACAATCCCCTCGAGATCGCGATGCGGCACGTCCGGGAGGCCCCCCGGCCGCTGCCGGCCGACATCCCGCCGCAGGTCAAGGCGGTGGTCGAGCGGGCCCTGGCCAAGGACCCGGCGGCCCGCTGGCCGAGCGCCGCCGCGCTGGCCGGGGTGGCCCGGCAGTTGAAGGTCGCGCTCTCCCAGCAGGCCCGGGCCGGTGGTCAGGCCAGTCCGGTCTCGGCCGCGCCCGCCTCGCCGGCCGCTCCGCCCGGTCGCGCCCAGGTGCGCCCGCCGGCGGCAGCCCGGCCGCTGGCCGCTCCGCCGCAGCAGCCCCGCCCGACCGCCGCGCCGCCGCGCGCCGCGGTGACGCCGCAGCGCCCCACCGCGGTCGCGCCGGCCCCCGCACCCCGCCCGCCGGTGGCCCAGCCCGGCTTTCCGCGCGGTGCCGCCCCGGTGCCCCCGCCCGCCACGGCGCGCCCGATGGCGTACGCCCCGCAGCCCGGCCAGCCGGCCCCCGGCCGTTCCCGACCCGGCATGGTGTTCGTCGCCATCCTCCTGGCCGTACTGGTACTCATCTGCTCCGGCGTGATTTCCTACAGTCTGCGGAAGGGCACGCAGTCGGGCGCGCTCGCCCCGCAGGCGGTGACGTCCGGCGCGCTCAGGCCCGCCGGATGCGACGATCTGGCCGAGACGTCGTACCGTCGACAGGTACGGCCCCGGCCGGGCAGCGGCGAGACGACGACGAGCGAAGGACGACAGACGCGATGACAGCGCAGGCCCGCCTGCTCGGTGGCAGGTATCAGGTCGGCGAGCTGCTCGGCTACGGCGGCATGGCCGAGGTGCACCGCGGTCGCGACCTCCGGCTCGGTCGGGACGTCGCGATCAAGATGCTCCGGGCGGATCTGGCCCGGGACGCGACCTTCCAGATGCGGTTCCGCCGCGAGGCGCAGAACGCGGCGTCGCTGAACCACCCGGCGATCGTGGCCGTCTACGACACCGGCGAGGAGACCGCGCCGACCGGCGAGACGCTGCCGTTCATCGTGATGGAGTTCGTCAACGGGCGGACCCTCAAGGAGGTGCTCGGCGCCGAGGGGCGGCTCCAGCCGCGCCGGGCGCTGGAGATCTGCGCCGACATGTGCGCGGCGCTGGAGTTCAGCCACCGGCACGGCATCATCCACCGGGACATCAAGCCCGGCAACGTGATGCTGACCCAGACCGGCCAGGTCAAGGTGATGGACTTCGGCATCGCCCGGGCGCTGGCCAGCGGCGCCACCACGATGACGCAGACCAGCGCGGTGATCGGCACGGCGCAGTACCTCTCCCCGGAGCAGGCCCGGGGTGAGGCGGTCGACGCCCGATCCGACGTCTACGCCGCCGGCTGCGTGCTCTTCGAGCTGCTCTGTGGCCACCCGCCGTTCGTCGGCGACAGCCCGGTCAGCGTCGCCTACCAGCACGTCCGGGAGGCGCCGCCGACGCCGAGCGACATCAACCCGGACGTCAACCCGGCGGTCGACGCGATCGTGCTCAAGGCGCTGTCGAAGAACCCGCTCAACCGCTACCAGAGCGCCGGCGAGATGCGCGCCGACCTGCTCCGCGCGGCCGCCGGTCGGCCGGTGCTGGCCACCCCGGTGATGCGCGAGGACGAGACCATGCCGATGGCGCCGGCCGCCGGCGCGGCGGGCTACCCGCCCGCCCCCGGCGTGCCGCAGACCCGGCAGATCCCGGCCCGGGTCGGTGACCCGCGCCAGCGCAAGGCGTCGTCGTGGCTGATCGCCACCTTCTCCGCGGTCGGCGTGCTCGCGGTGATCGCCCTGGTCGCCGCCCTGCTCTGGAGCCAGCAGGGGGACAAGCAGGTCACCGTGCCCACGGTGACCGGTCTGACCCAGGACCAGGCGTTCGCGCAGATCCAGCAGGCCGGGCTCGTGCCCCAGGCCGGCGAGCAGGTCTTCAACGCCACCTGCCAGAAGGGGACGGTCGCCGAGCAGAATCCGCGTCCGAACGCCCGGCTGGAGGCGGACCAGGTGGTCACGATCCAGGTCTGCGGCGGCCCGGCCACGAAGGCCATCCCGTCCGGGATCGAGGGGTCGACGTTCGAGAGCGCGAAGCAGCGGCTGGAGTCCGAGGGCTTCACGGTCAGGCGGGAGGAGCTGGACAGCCCGGAGCGGAAGGACACCGTGCTCAAGGTGGCACCGGCCGAGGGCACGCGGGTCGCGGAGGGCGCGACGGTCACCCTCACCGTCTCCAAGGGCAATGTCGCCCAGGTGCCGAACGTGCTCAACGCCACCGAGGACGACGCCCGGGACGAGCTGGAGGACGCCGGCTACCGGGTAAAGGTGGAGCAGGGCGACGAGGTACCGGCGGACCGGGCGGGCCGGGTGCAGTCACAGAACCCGAAGGCCGGCAACAACCTGGCCAAGGGTAAGACGGTGACCATCGTGGTCAGCGTGCCCGAGGTGGTCGACCCGACGCCGACCGGATCGGTGACCCCGACGCCGACGACCACGCCGTCCGACGGCAGTGGTGGCGGTTTCCCGTTGTTCCCGACCACCCCGCCACCAGCCCGGCTCTCCGGCGAGTGACGTCCGTCGCGTCGAAGATCGGCACATGGTGACGCCGTCCCGGGCCGCGTGGCTCGGGACCGCCGTGGTGGTGCTCCTGCTGACCCTGCCGATCTCCATTCCCTCGCCCGGTGACCACGAGACGGCGGCCTGCGGCAACGCGTTGGCCGCCGACCTGGACCGTTGGGCCGGCCCCTCGGACGGGAACTACTGGGAGGCGGCCCACCGGTCCTGCACCTCGAGGCGGATCGACCGGATCGGCAAGGCGGTCGGCGTCCTGTCGCTGACGGTCCTGGCCGTGACGCTCCTGGCGGCCCGGGCCCGGCGTCGGGCGGAGGACGGCCTCGAGGACTGAGTCACGGTCGAACGGGCAGCCCGGCCCGCGCGGGGCGTGACCAGGTCGCCAGCGGTCGGCGGAGTCTGCCGGACTCTGGCCGAATCCGGGCCGCGTGACCTCAGGCCGCGGCGAACGCGGCGCGGCGGCGCGCGTCCACCTCGGCGGCGAGTTCCGGGGCGCGCTCCAGCGCCTCCGGGTGACCGCAGCCGGCCAGCCAGTTAGCCAGCATCAGGTGGCCACCCTCGGTCAGCACCGACTCGGGGTGGAACTGGACGCCCTCGATCGGCAGCGTCCGGTGCCGCATCGCCATCACCACGCCGGAGCCGGTCCAGCCGGTGACCTCCAGCTCGCTCGGCAGCGTCTCGGGCAGTACGGCGAGCGAGTGGTAGCGGGTCGCGGTGAACGGGTCGGGCAGGCCGGCGAGCACTCCGGTCGAGCCGTGCCGCACCTGTGAGGTCTTGCCGTGCAGCAGCTCTGGAGCGCGGGCCACGGTGGCGCCGAACGCCTCGCCGATCGCCTGGTGGCCGAGGCAGACCCCGAAGATCGGCAGCTCGCCGGCGTAGGTGCGGATGACGTCGAGGCAGATGCCGGCCCGGTCGGGGCTACCCGGCCCGGGTGAGAGCAGGACGCCGGCCGCGCCGACCCGCCCCACCTCGGCCACGTCGATCTCGTCGTTGCGGCGCACCTCGCACTCGACGCCGAGCTGGCCCAGGTACTGCACCAGGTTGAAGACGAACGAGTCGTAGTTGTCGATCACCAGGACGCGCATCGACTCACCTGTCCGGAGAGGGGGGCGGGGTGTTGTTCCGCTCGGTGTCGTACGGCAGATCGTGCTCGTCGCCGGGGGGCGCGTCCCCCGGAACCACGTCGCCGCCGGGGTCACCGGGCACGCCGGAGTCCTGAGTGACCTGCACGTCGTCGAAGGGCAGCAGGGGCTCCGCCCAGGGGAAGACCACATACCAGAGCAGGGCCACCATCGCGGCGGCGAGCAGGACGCTGCCGGCGAGCTTGCCGGGCAGCCCGAACGGGAGCTTCCGCCAGATCCAGGCGTACACGGGTCAGCCTCCCAGCTCCGCCGGGCGACCCGCCGACTTCGGTTGGGACCGGTCCAGCTCGGCGTGGATGATCAGGCGTTGGTAGTTGTCGAACTTCGGGTTGCAGGTGGTCAGCGTGAGCATCCGCTTGGTCGGCTTCTCGCCCGGCTTGCCCGGCACCGGCGCCACCACCTCGACCTGGGTCGGCTTCACGATGTGGTTGCGGGTCACCTTGTAGACGTACCAGGTGTCCTTGCCCTCGACCACGATGGCGTCGCCGTCGTGCAGCTCGTCCAGCCGCCAGAAGGTGGCCCGGTTGCGGTGCCCGGCCACGGAGAAGTTGCCCACCTCGCCGGGGAGGGCGCTCTTCGGGTAGTGACCCGGGGCGTACCGGATGTCCTTCTGGGTGACGCCCTCGACCACCACCCAGTTCTTGTCCAGCTTGGGGATGTAGAGGCCGGCGATCGGCTTGCCCTGCACGGGCGGCTTGGGCTTGGTGCTCGGGGCGGCGCTGGCCGACGGCGCCACCGTCGGGTCGCCGTCCGGGCCCCACGCCTGCGCCAACTGCTGGCTGAGGTCGTTCTGGTGGGCGTCGACGATCGCCGACTTGCCCCACACCTCGTAGCCGGCGAAGAGAAGCACCACCAGCCCGAACGTGATCAGCACCTCGCCGGTCACCCGGATGCCGCTGCGCAGCCGGGAGGCGAGCGACGGCCGGGTCAGCTCCGAGTAGACGCTCCGGTAGCCCTCGCCGGTCTGCTCCGGCCGGAGCTGCACCACCCGCTCGCCCCGGCGCGGACGGGGTGGCTCGTCGACGTCCCCGGGGTCGCCGGTCGGCTCGGTGCGCGGGACCGCACCCATCAGGGCGGTCGAATCGAGGGCGGGCGGTCCGCCCGGCGTACGGCCGCCGACGGCCGGGATCAGCGCGGTGGCCGCGGGATCGGCGGTGCGGTCCGGGCCGGCCGGAGAGACCGGGACCGCGGGACCGGCGCTCGCGGAGGCCGGGCCGCCGACCTGCGGGAGGAACGCGGTCGGCGCGTCCGTGGTCGGCGCGGGCCGCCCGGCCTGGGCGGCGGCGCGGTCGACGGGCGGGCGCCCGGCCGGCTCGGCGGCGGCCCGGGCGGGCGAGACCGGCCGGTCGGCGTCGAGGGACGCGGCCGGGCCGTGCGGCGTCGCGGGTGCGGCCGGACCGCGGGGCGTGCTGGGTACGGCCGGCCGGAGCGCGGCGTTGCCCGGCCACGCCGGTGGCGCGCCCGGACCCGTCGCGGCCGGCGCGCCCGGACCGGCGGCGGCCGGGGTGCCGGCGTGGCCCGGACCGGCGGCGGCCGGGGGGCCGGCCTGGCCCGGGTTGCGGGGCGTGCCCGGCCGGGGTTCGGTGGCCGGACCGGAGCGGCCGGGGTTCGCCGGCCAGTTCGGCTCCTGCGGCACCCCTGGAGATCGCGCCGCCTCGGCCGAGCGCGCGGAATCGGTCGGCCACGCCGGGCCGGTGGAGCGCGCCTGGTCAGAGGAGCGTGTCGGGTCGGGCGACCAGGCCGGACCGGTCGAGCGGGTGGGCTCGGTGGTCGCGGCCGGGTCGGTGAACCAGCCCGGGCCGGCGGAGCGGCTGGGGGCGGCGGGGCGCGGCAGGTCGGCGGGGTCGCGCTCCGGGGCCTTGCCGCCGGCGGGCGGCTGGGCCGCCGCGGAGCGCGGTAGCACCGGCTCGGGCCAGCCGCGCGTCGGGCGGGCCGTCGGCGCGGGCCGGTCGGTCTTGGGGATGAACGCGGTCGGCTCGTCGGCCGGGTCGCGGTGACGCCCGTCCCGATCCTCCCACCGGTCCTCCGGCACGCGACTCACCGCGGCACCGTCGCCGAACGCAGGGCGGTCGAGTCCTCGAACGCCGGGACGGTCACCGTGGAGACGGTCTCCTTGTAGCCGAGCTGGTAGTGGTCGACCGCGTCCTTGAACAACCGGACTCCCTCAGAGCCGGCGAGGGCCTGCTGGAGGGCAGCGGGATCGCCGATTGCTACGATCTTGAATGGCGGGGAGTACACCCGGCCGTGCAGCAGCAGGGTGTTACCCACGCAGCGTACCGCGCTGGTGGCGAGCACGCGGACGTTCATGATTGACATGGCCTCCGCGCCGCCGGCCCAGAGCGCGTTCACCACCGCTTGGACGTCACCCTGGTGGACGACCAGGTAGTCGTTGGTGACCCCTTCGGGCAGGTTCTGCTCGGTGCGCCGGGGCGCGTCGTTGAGTTCCACCGTGACGCCGGGCCCGGTCAGGGCGGTGAAGCCGGCGGCCTCGCGGGTGGCGGCGGCCCGTTCCTGCTGCTCCTTGATCGGGCCGTCCGTGTCGGCCAGCGTGCTGGTCCGCTCCTCCACCTCGTGGCGCAGGGTCGCGGCCCGGCGCTCGCTCGCCGCCACCTGCTCGCGGCGGTCCTCGATCAGCTGGTTGAGCTGGGGGCGTCGGTCCTCGCGCAGGGCGGTGCCGCCGGCCGTGGTCGCGGTGGTGGTGAAGAGCAGTCCGGCCGCGGCGGCGATCAGCGGTACGCCGATCGACCAGCCCGGTCGTCGCTGCCGCGGTCGCCGGGGCAGCAGCCCGGCGACGGCCCGCCGGAGCACCTTCTGCCACGAGGCAGCGCCGGATGTGTACTCCACCGAGCGTTCCTTCCGCGTCGTCTGGTTCCGCCCGGCACGGTGCGAGCCGGTGCGGTGACCGGTTCGTCCCACACTTTTCGGTCACTCGGTGCACCGGCCTGACCCCATTCGTGGCCCGGACGGGTCTTCGGGACTACGCTAGCTGTCGAACATTATTGGCCATGGACCGTCGCCCCCGCGCCCGGTTGTCAGGCCGGACGAGGTCAGTCATCCCCTCTGGAGAGCGTCGTGCCCAAGTCTCAGGTCCGCAAGAAGAAGGTGTACACCCCGCCGACGGACGTGCGTCCGACGGCGACGGCGGCGACGCGCAAGCCTAGCCCGGTGTGGTTGCCGGTCACCGCGGTCGCGCTCATCGTCGCTGGCATCGGCTGGCTGGTGGTCTACTACCTCTCCGAGCAGGAGTACCCGGTCATGTCGTGGGGTTACTGGAACCTCGCGGTCGGGTTCGGCGCGATGGTGGCCTCGCTCCTGCTGCTCTCCCGCTGGCGCTGACGGTCCGCCGCCACTGCGGCGGCGACTGACGTCGACCCGTGCGGCGGCGCCGGCCCGGTCCGGCCCGCCGCCGCCTGTGCGGCAATCCACATCACTCGACGCGGCCCCTGCCCGGCAGTTGCGGGCGGGGCGACCTATGGTGTGCGCAGGGCGGCGTGGCCGGGTGCGAGAAGACTCACGTTACCGATGGGTAACCTTGCGCGTAGGCTGCACTGCATGACCGAGCGGAGCGAGGTCATCGACCGGTCCGGTCGAGGGTGCGGCAGTGGCGACTCGCCGATCGCGCCCGGACCCGGCCCCCGGTCGCCGAGCCGCTCGACAGGCAGCAGACCGGGGAGGCCAACTCGATGGGCAGCGTCCAGATCGTCACCACGATCCTTGCGTTCGCCATCACCGCGGTGGCGGTGGGGCTTGCGGTACGCGCGGTCATGCAGATGACGGCCGTGATCCGGCTGGGTCAGCCCGACCCGGAGCGGTTCGGGGACAAGGGCACCCGGACGAAGACCATGCTGGTCGAGACCGCCGGCCACACCCGGATGCTCCGGTGGAGCGTGGTCGGCGCCGCGCACTGGTTCGTGATGATCGCCTTCATCGTGCTCTCGCTGCTGGTGCTGGAGGCGTACTTCGAGGTGGTCAGCACCCGTGGCGAGCTGCCGATCATCGGGCACTGGATGATCTTCGGTCTGGCCACCGAGGTGATCGGGGTGCTCGGCCTGGTCGGCATCCTGGTGCTGATGGCGATCCGGCTGCGTAACCGGCCGACCCGGCCGGGCGGCCGCTCCCGGTTCACCGGCTCCACCATGTGGCAGGGCTACTTCGTCGAGTGGGTCGTGCTGCTCGTCCTGATCTTCGGCTTCCTGATCCGCGGCTTCAAGGTCGCCACCGACCACTTCGCGTACCCGGTCTGGGCCACCCCGGTCAGCCATGCCCTCGGCGCCGCGCTGCCGAACTGGGAGGCGGGCGTCAGCGTCGCCGCGCTCATCAAGATCGTTATCTCGATGACCTGGCTCATCGTCATCTCGCTGAACGTCACCATGGGTGTCGCCTGGCACCGCTTCCTGGCGTTCCCGAACATCTTCTTCAAGCGCAACCCGGGCCGGGCCGGCTCCGGCCTCGGCGCGCTGCGGCCGATGATGAGCGCCGGCAAGCCGCTCGACTTCGAGGAGGCCGACCCGGAGAAGGACCAGTTCGGCGTCGCCCAGGTGGAGCAGTTCACCTGGAAGGGCCTGCTGGACTTCAGCACCTGCACCGAGTGCGGCCGCTGCCAGTCGCAGTGCCCGGCCTGGAACACCGGCAAGCCGCTGTCGCCGAAGCTGCTGGTGCTGAGCCTGCGTGACCACGCGTACGCCAAGGCGCCCTACCTGCTGGCCGGCGGCGGCAAGGACCTGACCGGCGAGGAGAAGGCGACCGCCGCGCAGCTCGCCCACGTCGACGTGCTCGCCCTGGCCGAGGCGGAGAAGCCGCTGATCGGCTCCGCCGAGGACGGCGGCGTCATCGACCCGGACGTGCTCTGGTCCTGCACCACCTGCGGCGCCTGCGTCGAGCAGTGCCCGGTGGACATCGAGCACGTGGACCACATCGTCGACATGCGCCGCTACCAGGTGCTGATCGAGTCGAGCTTCCCGTCCGAGGCCGGCGTGATGCTGCGCAACCTGGAGAACAAGGGCAACCCGTGGGGCGCCCCGCAGAACACCCGGGAGGACTGGACCAAGGGCCTGGGCTTCGAGGTGCCGCGGGTCGGCGAGGTCGAGGACTTCGAGTACCTGTTCTGGGTCGGCTGCGCCGGCGCGTTCGAGGACCGGGCCAAGAAGACCACCCGGGCCGTCGCCACGCTGCTCAACGAGGCGGGCGTGAAGTTCGCGATCCTCGGCGAGGGCGAGACCTGCTCGGGCGACCCGGCCCGGCGGATCGGCAACGAGTTCGTCTTCCAGATGCTCGGCCAGCAGAACGTCGAGACGCTCAACGAGGCGTTCGGCGACCGGGAGAAGGCCAAGCGCAAGATCGTGGCGACCTGCCCGCACTGCTTCAACACCCTCGGCAACGAGTACGGACAGCTCGGCGGCGAGTTCGAGGTCGTGCACCACACCCAGTTGCTGGCCCATCTGGTCGCCACCGGCAAGCTCACCCCGGTGCAGCCGGTCGACGGCGGGGTCACCTACCACGACCCCTGCTACCTGGGCCGGCACAACCGGGTCTTCGCCCCGCCGCGTGAGGTGTTGGGGGCCGCCATCGGCGGTCAGAGCGGTTCGGCCGGCGCCTCCGCTGATGGCCGCGACAGCGGCCTGACCGAGATGCCGCGCAACAGCGAGCGCTCCTTCTGCTGCGGCGCCGGCGGCGCCCGGATGTGGATGGAGGAGAAGATCGGCAAGCGGATCAACGTGGAACGGGTCGAGGAGGCCATCTCCACCGGGGCGAAGACGGTCGCCGTCGGCTGCCCGTTCTGCTCGACGATGCTCAACGACGGCGTGAACGGCAAGGGTGCCAGCGAGCAGGTCGAGGTGGTCGACGTGGCCAGTGTGCTGCTCCGCTCGGTCAAGCCGGAGCAGACGCAGGGCGACAAGGAGACCGAGCCGGTCGCCGGCTGAGGCGTACCGCCGCGGGCGCGGTGCCGCCGCGAGGTGGCGCCGCGCCCGTGCCGTCAGGAGGCCGCGGCGGTCACCGTCGCGGCGGTGGCGGCCGAGGTGACCACCAGCAGCACGGCGGCCTCGGTCTCCTGGATGGCCTTGCGGGTCGCCACGGACGCCCAGTCGCCCGCGGCGATCTCGGCCAGCCGGTGCTTCACCCGCTCCTTGGGCAGCTCCCGGAAGAGGTGCCGGTCCAGCCGGACCGCCCGGGCCAGGCCGATCAGGGCCGCCGTGCGCGGCTCCACCGGGCCGTCCGTGGCCACCGCCGCGGTCATCCGCGCCCGGGCCCGGGTCTCCGCCGCCGGCTCCGCCCCGCTCTGGGACGGATAGCGGGTACGCGGGAAGACCCACAGCACCCGGTCGGACTCCCGGCGCAGCACCCCGGCGGTGACCAACCCGTCCAGCACCTGCTCGGGCAGGTCCCGGGCGAGCCGGGCGACCCAGTCCTTCGGCCGGCGGCATTGCTCGTCGGTGCCGATCCGGGTCAACGCGTCGTCGAGTTGCCGCTGACCGAGCGGGGTCGGATCGACCACCACCAGGCGGTCGTCGACCACGTCCACCCGGCCGGCGAGCGCCAGCTCCAGCAGCAGCGCCCCGGCCAGTCCGTGGTCGAGGGCGGGCCGGTTGAGCTGGAGGTTCCCCTTGTCGTCGTAGGCCAGCAGGGCCAGTTCGTGCGCGAGGGTGAGTTCGGCCATGGCCCGACGGTAGCCCGACCCGGCCAGCTCCACCCGCGACGCGCGGGTCGTGCCGGGACGACCCGCCCCGTGCGAGAATCGCGCCGAGGTGAGGCGACCATCGACGGCCTGCTCGTGTCCACGCTGCTGCCCCTGGTCGGCTTCCTGCTGCTGACCGGCGGCAACGCGTTCTTCGTCGCGGCCGAGTTCGCGCTGGTCACCGTGGACCGGGTGGAGATCGACCGGCGGGCCACCGGGGGCGACGGGCCGGCCGCGGCCGTCCGCCGGGCGCTGCGGGAACTCTCCTTCCAGCTCTCCGGAGCGCAGCTCGGCATCACCATCACCGCCCTGCTCACCGGTTACCTCGCCGAGCCCGCGCTGGCCCGGCTCTTCGCGCCGCTGCTGGACCCGCTCGCCGGGGCGGCCACCGACCGGATCACCCCGTTCCTGGCGCTCGCCCTGGCCACCCTGGTCTCCATGCTCTTCGGTGAACTGGTGCCGAAGAACCTCGCGCTGGCCCGGCCGATGCCCGTCGCGCTGGCCACCGCCGGCCCGATGCGGGCCTTCTCCCGCGCCTTCGGCTGGCTGATCCGGGGCTTGAACGGGTCGGCGAACGGCCTGGTCCGGGCGCTCGGGGTCGAGCCGCAGGAGGAACTGGCCAGCGCCCGCTCCCCGGAGGAGCTGGGTCTGCTGGCGGCCATCTCGGCCCGGGCCGGGGCGCTGCCGCCGGACACCGCGATGCTGCTGCGCCGCACCATCCGCTTCGGCGACAAGCGGGCGGCCGAGGCGATGACGCCACGGGTGGACGTGATCGCGCTGCGCGCCACGGCCACCGTGGCCCAGCTGCTCGATCTCGCCCGGCGCACCGGCCGGACCCGGTTCCCGGTCTACGAGGAGACGCTCGACCTGGTGACCGGCGTCGCGGGGGTGCCGGACGTGCTCGGCGTCCCGCTGGCCGAGCGCGGCTCGACCACGGTCGGCTCGGTGGCCCGCGAACCGGTGTACGTGCCGGAGAGCCTCGACCTCGACGGGGTGCTAGCCGCGCTCAAGGCCGCCGGCGCCGACCTCGCCATCGTGGTGGACGAGTACGGCGGCACGGACGGCGTGGTGACCGTGGAGGACCTGGTGGAGGAGCTGGTCGGCGAGATCGCCGACGAGTTCGACCCGGCCGCGGTGTCCGACGTCGGTCCGGTCGAGCTGACCGTGCCCGGCGGGGAGCGCACCGTGCTGGCCGACGGCGTGCTGCGCTCGGACGAGCTGGCCGAGCAGACCGGCTTCCGGTTGCCCGAAGGGCCGTACGAGACGCTGGCGGGGTTCCTGATGGCCCGGCTGGGGCACATCCCGGTGGCGGGTGAGACGGTCGAGGAGGCCGGGTACGAGTTCACCGTCGTCGAGGTGGAGCGGCGCCGGATCGAACAGGTCCGGGTGGTCCGTCCCGAGGATCCCGACGACGATGGCTGAACTGCTCGTCACGGTGGTGCTGCTGCTCGGCAACGCGTTCTTCGTGGGCAGCGAGTTCGCGCTGATCGCGTCCCGGCGCACGGTGGTGGAACCGCTGGCGGCGACCTCGAAGCGGGCCCGCTGGGCGCTGTCCGCGATGAACCAGATCCCCCTGATGATCGCCGGCGCCCAGCTCGGCATCACCATCTGCTCGCTGGGGCTGGGCGCGATCGCCGAGCCGGCCCTGGCCCACCTGCTGGAGTCGCCGTTCCACGCGCTGGGGCTGCCCGCCCAGGCGGTGCACCCGGTGGCCTTCGTGCTCGCCCTCGGGATCGTGGTCTTCCTGCACACCGTGGTCGGCGAGATGGTGCCGAAGAACATCACGCTGGCCGGGCCCGAGGTGTCCGCGCTCTGGCTGGGCCCGGCGATGCTGGCGTTCTGCCTGGCCACCAAGCCGCTGCTGCTGGCCATGAAATGGGCGTCCCGGCGGGTGCTGCGGCTGTGGCGGATCGAGGCAACCGAGGCGGTCAAGACCGTCTTCACCGCCGAGGAACTGGCCGGCCTGGTGTCGCAGGCGCGTACCGAGGGGCTGCTCGACGCCGAGGAACACGCGCGGATCACCGGCGCGCTCGCCCTGCACAGCCGGACCGCGGCCGACGCCCTGCAGCCCTGGTCGACGGTGACCACCGTCGCCGAGGACGTCTCGCCCGCCTCGCTGGAGGTGCTGGCCACCCGGACCGGCCGGTCCCGGTTCCCGGTGGTGCAGCGGTCCACCCGGCGGGTGCTCGGCTTCGTGCACGTCAAGGACGTGCTCGGGTACGCCGGGGTGAGCCGGCGGGCGCCGGTGCCGGCGGAGGTGTACCGCCCGCTGGCGGTGGTGCCGCCGGAGCGTACGCTCGCCGATCTGCTGCTGGCGATGCGCCGTGAGCGGCGGCACATGGTGCTGGTGAGCGACGGCCGCCGCCCGCTCGGCGTGGTGACGCTCGACGACGTATTGACCGCCATCGTCGGCTGAAGGCCGGACACCCTTGGTACACAAGCGGTTGCGCAGTCGTGATGTGGCCGTTGGTCGCCTTGATTCCGCCCCGGGGCTTCCCTAATGTGGGGCACCGGCCGCTGTGGGTCGTCTGCCTCGCCCCTTCCCCTCCGCGAGGCGCCCGGCGGTCGGTTGCAAAGGAGTCGGTGCCGGTGGCAACCATGCCCCCTCATCGTCACGCACCGGGACGGCCTGCTCGTCCGGGCGGCCTGCGCCGGGTCGCCCACCGTCTGCTCACCCTGGTCGCCGCCGCGGCCGTCGGTGCCGGTCTGCTCGCCGCACCGGCGCACGCCGCGCCCTCGGTCGACGAGATCGAGGCGCAGATCGACAAGCAGTGGGAGCAGTTGGAGCCCACCATCGAGCAGTACAACAAGGTGCGGGCGCAGCTGAAGAACAACCGCAAGAAGTCGGCGGACCTGGAGAAGAAGATCCAGCCGCTGGCCTTGGAGAGCGAGCTGGCGATGAACCGGGTGGGCGACCTCGCCTCCCGCTACTACATCACCGGCCCGTCCCAGGACGTCGCGGCCCTGCTGATGAGCGCCAAGCCGAGCACGCTCACCGAGCAGCTCACCATCCTCGACCGGCTGGCCGCCCAGGAGCGCAAGCAGATCGAGGGCGTGCTCGCGGTCCGCAAGAAGTACGACGACCAGAAGCAGAAGCTCGACACGCTGATCGCGGAACAGGTCAAGCAGCAGAACGAACTGGCGGCGAAGAAGAAGCACATCGAGGCCGAGGTCAAGCGGCTCGAGAAGATGCTGCCGGTGACGGTGGTCAAGACGGAGAAGTGCCCGACCATCGAGGGCGTGGTCAGCGAGGCGGCCCGGGAGGCCATCAGGACCGCGTGCGCCCAGGTCGGCAAGCCGTACGTGTGGGGCGCCGACGGGCCGAACTCGTTCGACTGTTCCGGCCTGACCCAGTACGCCTACAAGGCGGCCGGGATCTACCTGACCCACCACACGGGCGCGCAGTGGAGAGAGGGCAAGGCCATCTCGCGCTCCGACGCGCGCCCGGGTGACCTGGTCTTCTTCTTCAGCGACCTGCACCATGTGGGGCTCTACCTCGGCAACGACAAGATGGTGCACGCGCCGCGGGCCGGCAAGCCGGTCAACGTCTCCAGCATCAACACCATGCCGGTCGCCGGGTTCCGCCGACCCGGCTGATCGTCGCCGTACCGCAGAAGGGCCCCCGGTCAGCTGACCGGGGGCCCTCGGCGTGTCGGGTCGGCGGCTCGGCGGGGAGCCCCTGACCCGGGCGGGCGACTAGGGAGCGCCGACCGCCGACGGCAGGAGCCACACGTCGTCCAGGTTGACGTAGCCGATCCGGTGGCCGAACTGGACCTGCACGTAGCGCAGGTCGCCGCTGACCACGGTCCAGTCGCCCGGGGACGACCCGTCGAAGGTGACCGCGCGGTAGTACTCGCTCGGCAGGACCCCGCCCACCGCGTACCGCTGGCCGGCGGCGAGCGTGTACTGCAGCGGTGAGATCGCCTGGTACGGCACCCCGGCGGGGTAGGCCGCCTGCTCCGGGTAGGCCCGCCCGTAGACCGGGATCGTCGCCTTGCCGGGCTTCGGCGTCACCACGAAGCCGGTGGCCCACTTCGCCGTCGGCGCCGAGGCGGGGTTGTGGAACCAGGCCTTCTGACCGAGGTACCAGATCGCCGTCCAGTCCCCCCGCACCTCGGCGACGGCGTACGTCTGGCCGGCCGAGCCCCGGGCGCTGTGGTCCGGGACGTACATCGTGCCCGGCGAGCCGTCCGGGTGCTCGCCCAGGTCCACGGCCAGCGGCGCGTCGTGGCTCGGCGCGCTGCGCAGCAGCACCGCGGACGAGCCGCGCAGCGGGCACGGGTCGCTCACCGGGGGCAGCGGGGTGGGCACCCCCGGCGGCTGCCGCGAGCACCCGGTGAACGCCGGCTGGTTGCCGGCGAACTCGGGGTCGATGGTCACCAGGCCGGTCCGCGGGGTGCCGGTGGACCGGAACGGCGCCTTCAGCAGGTCGAAGTAGTGCGACCAGTCCCAGTACGGTCCCGGGTCCCAGTGCATCCCGGCGACGTTCGCCGCCACCGTGCCGGGGACGTTGTCGTGGCCGATGATGTGCTGTCGGTCCAGCGGGATGTTGAACCGCAGCGCCAGGTGCCGGACCAGCTTGGCCGAGGTGCGGTACATCGCCTCGGTGTACCAGGTGCCGTGGCCGGCGAAGCCCTCGTGCTCCAGGCCGATGGACTTGGCGTTGACGTACCAGTTGCCGGCGTGCCAGCCGACGTCCTTGGTCTTGATGTGCTGGGCGATATGGCCGTCCACCGAGCGCAGCGTGTAGTGCCAGCCCACCCGCTTCGGGTCCTTGACCAGGTTGACGCTGGGCCAGAAGTAGCCCTCGGTGTCGTGGATGACGATGTACTCGAGCTTCTGCTGGGCCGGGCGGTTGCCCAGGTCGTAGTTGCCGTAGTCGCCGGGCCGGGGGCCGTACTTCTGGTACGGAGCCGGGATCCACTCGCAGCCGATGCCGATCGGGCACTCCAGCCCGTCGGGCCGCTCGGCGCGCCGCAGCCCGAGCCGGTGCAGGGCCGACTCGTCGGGGCTGACCGCCCGGGCCGGCAGGGTCACCCGGTGCCCGTCGTCGGTCGTCCGGCTCGCGCCCTCGCGGAGTTGGCCGTACACCTCGTCGGCGAAGGCGGCCGCGGTGTCCTCGGCGCCGGCGCCGGAGTAGCGGGCCACCGCGCCGTACCAGGCCGCCGGGTCGCTGGCCGCGCCGACCGGGCCGCCGAGCTCCCGCTGGTACGCGGCGAGCAGCGCCGCCCCGCCGCGGATGTTGGCGGTCGGGTCGGACCGCAGCGCCTCCGCGCTGGCGCCGGTGAGCGCGGCGGCCGCCTGGAGGGTCTGCAGCGCGGCGTCGCCGGGAGCGGCCGGCGCCGGTTCGGCCGTGGCCGGCGCGGCGACGGCCAACGGCCGTGACTCGTCACCGCGCGGGTCCTCGCCCTCGTCGATGTGGCTGCCACCGGGGAGCGAGGTGACGTGGGCGGCGTCGGTGAGGTGCATCGGGCCGTAGCCGCCACTGGTGCTCGGGGTGCCGGGATGGGTGTCCCAGCGGGACTCGAGGTAGGAGACGGCGAGCAGGACGCTCTCCGGCACGCCGAACTCGGCGGCCGCGGCGGCGTACTGCTGTTGCCGGTCGATCGAGTCGGCGGTGGCGGGACCGCTGGCGGTGAACGGGGTGACCGCCATGGCGAGGGCCGCGGCGGCGGCGAGCAGGGCACGCCTGCTCCTCGATCTCGTGGACAGGTGCATCGGACCCCCTGGTCAGACGGGTGGACGATGCGGCCACCTTCACCCCGGCGCCCGTCCGCCGTCAATACCTTTCCATATATCAACCTCAGAGGAAGAAAACCTTCGAGCCGTCCCCACGAGGGTCGTCGATCCCGCCAGGTACGGAGTGTCACGGCGACACGGGTTGCGGATTGATAACGAGCGTCTCTACTCTGGTCATTCGTCGGCCCGACAACAGCTCCGTCCAACCCGGGCGGTAACGGTCCGGCACCGCCGAATCGCTCGCGAGCGAACCGGGGAACCAGGTAACCCGGGGTGAATCCGCAGTCACTGCGGTAGGGCGACCCCTTCCCGCCCGAACCCGTCAGCTAACCCGGTAGGCGGTACAGGAAGAAGGAGTACGGAGCCCGGTGGCACACCATGCCCCGCGGCCACCGTCGGCACGGTCGGCGTCCGCCGACCCGACGACGGCTGCGCCGCGCCCACGCTGGTCCCGCTTCACCACCGCACTCGCCGCCCTGGTCGGCTTCGCCGTCGTCCTGACCGGCGGCGCCACGGCGGCCCACGCCGAACCCACCGTCGCCGAGATCGAGCGCCAGATCGACGAGGACTGGAACAAGCTCGAACCGATCATCGAACGGCACAACGCCACCCGCCAGGACCTGGCCGCCAAGCGGAAGCAGGCCGACGCCCTGGCCGCCCAGATCAAACCCCTCCAGGCACAGGTCGACGCGGCGATGCAGAAGGTCAGCGCGCTGGCCGTCCGCGCCTACAAGGGCGAGAACGTGCTCACCATCAACGCCGTGCTGGGCAGCAGCTCGCCGGGCGAGGTGGTCGGGCAGCTCGAACTGCTCGACCGGTTCGCCGAGCGCCAGCAGCGGGACGTGCGGCAGGTCGCCGACCTGCGCGACCAGCTGGCCGCCAAGAAGGCGCCGCTGGACGAGATGATCGCCCAGCTCGCCCGGGCCGAGGCCCAGCTGGCGGCGAAGAAGAAGGAGATCAACGCCGAGATCGACCGGCTGCAGAAGCTGCGGCTGCGGGTGTACGGCAACGGCGGCGGCGGACCGCTGCGCCCCGCGCCGTGCCCGGCCGGCTACCCGGGCGGCGCGGCCGGGGTGGCGGTCAAGTTCGCCTGCGCCCAGATCGGCAAGCCCTACGTCTGGGGCGCCGAGGGCCCGAACTCGTACGACTGCTCCGGGCTGATGCTGGCCGCCTGGGCGAAGGCCGGGGTCTCGCTGCCGCACAACGCCGCGCAGCAGCGCGGTGTCACCGCCACGGTCAGCCGGAGCGAGCTGCGCCCGGGTGACCTGGTCTTCTACTACGCCGACCTGCACCACGTCGGGATGTACGTCGGCGGGGGCTGGGTGGTGCACGCCTCCCGCGCCGGGGTGCCGATCAAGATGAAGCGCCTCGACGACGGCCCGATCCACAGCTTCGGCCGGCCGGACTGACGACCGCGTACCACGGAAAGGGGCCCGCTCCGACGCCGGAGCGGGCCCCTTTGCGCGCGGGTCAGCGGGTCGGCCAGGTGCGCCACTGCTGCCAGGAGCGGCTCGGCGTCGGGCCGCGCTGCCCCTGGTAGCGGGAGCCGTAGACGGCCGAGCCGTACGGGTGCTCGGCCGGCGACGAGAGCCGGAAGATGCAGAGCTGGCCGATCTTCATGCCCGGCCAGAGGGTGATCGGCAGGTTGGCCACGTTGGACAGCTCCAGCGTGACGTGGCCGGAGAAGCCGGGGTCGATGAAGCCGGCGGTGGAGTGGGTGAGCAGGCCGAGCCGGCCCAGGCTGGACTTGCCCTCCAGCCGCCCGGCGAGCTGGTCGCCGAGCGAGATCACCTCGAGCGTCGAGGCGAGCACGAACTCGCCCGGGTGCAGCACGAACGGCTCGCCGTCGGGCACCTCGACCACCGAGGTCAGCTCGTCCTGCTGCCGGGCCGGGTCGATGTGCGTGTAGAGGTGGTTGTTGAAGACGCGGAACAGCTTGTCCAGGCGTACGTCGATGCTGGACGGCTGCACCAGCGTGGGCTCGAACGGCTCCAGCGCGAGGGTGCCCGCCTTGATCTCGGTGACCAGGTCGCGGTCGGAGAGCAGCATCGGAACACCATAGCGAAGCGTCCCGGGTGACCTGCGTGTCGGACTAGGTGTTCGTACACGTGTTCGATAGAATGTCCGCATGGCTTCCTGGTCCGAATTCGCCGCTGACGAGCCCCGACTCGCCGACGGGATCCGCCTTCTCATGCAGCAGTACGGGCCGGGCTTCGGCTACCTGGCCACGGTCCGCGCCGACGGCGGGCCCCGGGTGCACCCGGTCTCCCCGGTGATCACCGACGAGGGCCTGTTCTGCTTCGTGGTCGACTCACCCAAACGACGCGACCTGGAGCGCGACGGGCGCTACGCGCTGCACTCCTTCCCGCCCGAGGAGAGCGACGACGAGGCCTACGTCGCCGGGCACGCCCGGCCGGTCACCGACCCGGCCCGGGTCGCCCGGTTGGCCCGCAGCTTCCGGGCCGCCACGCACGTCGACTGGCGGCTGTTCGAGTTCACCGTCGACGTGGCCATGCTCGCCCGCCGCGACCCGGGCGCCGTGGGCGGCCCCGGCAACGGGCACGGCCGGCCCGCCGTCCAGGTCTGGCTCGACCCGGCGGTGCCCGACGCCCGGGACGCCGAGCCCGCGTCGCGCGCGCGCCGGCCCGCCCACGACGCCCACCGCGAGGCCGCCTGAGCCACGAAGACACCGGTGCCGGCTCCGTCGTTCGGAGCCGGCACCGGTGGGTGGTACGTCAGATCAGGCCGCGCGGTACGCGTTCCACGCGGTCAGCATCCGGCTCGCCTGGCCAGCGGTGAACTGGTACATGCACGAGTCGTAGGTGTAGTCCATGAAGTTGGTGATCGGGTCCACGCCCGGGGCCGTGCAGGTGTCCCGCCCGGTCGGGCACTGGAAGGCCGGTGAGGCCTCGGCAGCGGTGTCGCTGACGCCGTCACCCGTGCCCGAGCAGCCGCCCTGGAAGGTGTGGTAGAGGTTCAGCCAGTGGCCGACCTCGTGGGTGCCGGTGTCGCCCTGGTTGTAGTTGGCGGCGGTGCCACCCGGCAGCGACTCGCTCAGCGCGACCACGCCGTCCATGCTGCTCAGCTTCCGCTGCGGGAAGGTCGCCCAGCCGAGCAGGTCGTCGCTCAGTTCGCCCAGGTACACGTTGAGCGTGTTCTTGCCGCCCTCCCGCAGCGAGGTCTTCATCGACCGCTCCGCCGACGAGCCCTGCACGATCGGGTACCACGCCGGGTTGGTCACCCGGTTGATCTTCTGCAGTTGGAAGCTGAACGCGGTGGCCGCGCCTCCGGTCGCTCCGCTGTAGGACTGGTTCAGCACGGTGATCTGCGAGGTGATCATCGAGTCCGGGATGTTGCCGCCGGCCCGGGTGCTGTCCCGCTGGATCACGTGCACCACGACCGGGATGGTGACGGTGGCCAGGGTGGTCGCCCCGGCGCCGGTGCGGAACCGGGCGCGCTCGCGGAGCGCGGCGGCCAGATCGGCCTCCCGCTCGCGGGTCTCCGCGAGGGTCAGCTCGTTCGGTTCGTGCTTCGCCGCGCCGCCCGCCTTGATCCGGGCGTCCGCGTGGACGTCGGCCGGCTCGACGCACACCTCACCGGGGGCGGCGGAGAAGGCCGAAGCGGCCGGTACGACGCCCACCGCGGCGGTGCTGAGCAGCAGCGCGAGGGTCGTCGACGCGACACCGGCGGTACGCCGGGTCAGCAGGTCGGGACGAAGTCCCATGGGCCCACCTCTTTCTGGCGGCATGACAGGGGGTGTGTCACGCCGTGGCTGAGAACGTGGGGGAGAGGTTACAACCGATCGACAAATTTGAGAACGACCATATGTTGCCGGAGGGAAACTTTTTCCTGGCAACGCGGCTGGGCGCCGGCGTCGGGTGCGCGGAGTGTTGCCCTCGGGTGGCTGCGGTGTTTCGCGGCGATCTTGAATCCCCGGGAAGGTGCGTTGCCAGGGTGGTCGGGCGGAGGGGGTACCTGGGTGCGCCGGGGCGGTGACTCAGGTACAGTGGTCCCGCTTGCGGGTGTAGTTCAATGGCAGAACATCAGCTTCCCAAGCTGACAGTGCGGGTTCGATTCCCGTCACCCGCTCCGATCGGAAGGCCCTGGTCAGGACGAAAGTTCCGCCCAGGGCCTTCGACGTTGCTGGGGTCGGCAGCTCCGAACGGGCCATCCACGGGCCACTAGCCACGCTTCTTGCCCGCCTTCTTGCCCTTGCCCTTGGCCTTGTCCGAGGAGCCGGCCGCCGGCTTCTTGCCCGCCTTCTTGCGCTCGGCCTTCACCGCGTCGCTCACCGCCTGGGCGATGGCCCGATCCGCCTCCGAGGTGGCGTGCTGGTAGGTCATGGCGGCCTGGGTCGATGACCTTGTTGAGATTGCCGCGCCAGATCGGCCGCCCGGACGGCGTGGTGAATCCATGGGGTGAGAGCAGACTGGCGGCCTGCGGTTGCATGACTTGCGGCACGCGGCCGCGGCAACGGAGGTCATCGTGGCAATACCGATTGACGCAGGCCGTCCAGGCGACATCTGGAGACTTCACGCCGACGACTGGCCTGTGCGGATAAAGGAGCGACGCAAGCACATGGTGGTGTTCCAGTCGGACGCCGAACCAGCACGATCGGGCCACGGGATCGACTCGGGGGACTGGGGCCATACTCTGCAGCGCTTTCGTGAGGACCTGGAAACGCTTTACGCCGGTGATCAGGCGCATGTCTTCGTCCCCGAAACCGAGGTCTACATCCTCGAGATCGCGAAGAACGAATACAAGGCGTCTGGAAAGGGCTGGGTTGCCTGGAGAACCGGGCAACCGCCCACCTCGGAGTTCGCGGACTACGGCCTGTTCTTCGATCCTGCATCGGAGTGGAACCTCGACGGTGAACTCGTCTACCGACCGTTTGCCATGTTGGACGACGGCGCGCAGGTAACTGATTCCCGGGGTCGGCAATGGACCTTTACCGCGCCCTTCTCGTTCAGTGGCGAGGACGGCCGGCGCGGAACGCCCGCCTGGCCGCTGGTTGTGGCGGGCGACGACGGACCGACCAAGACCCTGACCGGCAGCAGTGACAACGACCAGAGGGCCGAATGGAGCGCGCGCTCGGGCGTGGGTTCAGACGTCTTCGATCTTGAGTTGCCTGACTGGTAGGCAACCGCACAACGACGCGCCCCGCAACGCTACGTGCCCCGGCACCTCCAGCACAGCGACAGCGGTCGCCGTGCTGGGGGTGCCGGGGCCGTCACGGGCCATCCGTGGGCCAGTAACCGGGGCGCGTAGCCGGTCACGAGCGGGCACGAGAAGCAGCCGGGTGAGCCGCCGGCCGCAGGCGTTTCGGACATCGCGGTCGGTTGATCACGCTCTTCCAAACTGAGGCCCGCAGGGACGCGGTGTTGGGAGGCGGCGCCTATCCTCTGGGCCATGGGAGCTGTCAAGCCGTGGCACCTGTTCGTCCTGACGCTCTGCTGCCTCTTGCCGACCGCTGCGGCGATCGTTGGCGGGGTCTGGGCGGTCCGTCGATCCGGTAACCGTCGCTGAGCCCCAAGTCCAGTCGCAGGTGCCAGGCCATCCACGGGGCCACAAACGGGTGCCACCAGGGGCCAAGCCAGGCCATCCAGGACCGGACCGACCAGCGGCTACCCAGCACGACGATCCGATCTTGTCCAACTCCCAAGCTGGCAGTGCGGGTTCGATTCCCGTCACCCGCTCCAACGTGAGGCCCCAGCTCAGGACTCGTCGACGGCGCCGGTGAGCAGTGCGGGCATCGAGGAGAAACGCCAGCCCGCGTGCTCGTCGTTGGATCAGTGCGCGGCGGTCAGGGTGGCCAGGTAGTCGTCCAGGAGCTCGACTTGCCGCTGCGGCGGGAACGCCGCCGGGTCGAACAGGGCCTGGACCACCAGGCCGAGAAGGAAGGACTGCGCGCCAGCCGCGATGCTGGCGGGGTTGCCCGGGGGCAGTTCGCCGAGATCCTGGGCCGCGGCCACCCGCTCGGTCAGTCTTTCGCGACCTCTCGCGTACTTGCGGGCGTAGTCGGTGCTGAGGTTGGGGTCGGAGAGCGCGGTGTCCCAGGAGGAGACCCAGATGCGGTTGATGTGGGTGGTCTCGGGGGTCAGTGGCAGGATGTCCAGCAGTGCGTCCCTGAGGGCGGCCAGACCTTCGCCCGTGTGTCGGCGGGGGCGGGAGATGGTGCGCTGTTCGAGCAGGTCGAGGGCGTACTCCACCAGGGCGTGTTTGGTGGGGAAGTAGTGCGTCAGCAGGCCGGTGGTCGCGCCGAGTTCGGCGGCGACGGCGCGCAACGTCAGGCCGGCGAAGCCGCGGGTGGCCATGACCTGCCAGACCGCTTCCGAGACATCGCGTCGGCGGGCCTCGTGATCTCCCTTGGTGCGTGGCATGCTGCCACGGTACATTCCCGTAACAATTGTTATGCGAATGGGAGGCTCTCATGTTCTCGCTGCCGCTGCGCGACGGTGCTCGCCTTGGGCCGCTAGAGGTCTGGCATGTCGAGGAGTTCGCCGAACATCTGGACCGGGCCCGCGACCACATTCGTCCCTGGGTCGGTGCCGCGTTCGTCACCGACGATGTGGAAGGGGCGCGGGCCACGCTCAAGCGGTACGCCCAACGCCAGGCCGGCGACGGTGCCCGCCTGTATGGCATCTGGCGGGATGGAGTGTTGGTCGGCGGTGTGATGTTCACCGATTTCAATGCCGCTGTCGGCTCGTGTGAGATCGGTTGCTGGCTGGAGCCGTCCGCCGAGGGCCACGGTCTGGTCACGCAGGCGTGTGGCGCGTTGTTGGACTGGGCCTTTGCGTCCCGGGGGCTGCACCGGGCCGAGTGGCATTGCCGGGCCGACAACGACCGCAGCTCAGCGGTGGCCAAGCGGCTCGGCATGACGCTGGAGGGCGTGCGCCGCGAGGCATGGCCGTACGAGGGCGTGCGCCACGACAAGCAGCTCTGGGCGGTCCTTGCTTCCGAATGGCGAGCCCTGGGGCAGTGATCGGCGACGGCTTCGCGGTCCTGGCCTGGGCCGCACGTGGGGCTGAGCTGTTTGGCGGCGAAGCGGTTCGTCGAGAACTCCCGTTCGGCCTCGCCATCGGTCTCGGCCTGCTGCTCGCGTTCGAGGGCATCATCAAACTGATCCGCCGGCGGGGCCACCCGCCGCGCGGTCCGCTTCACCTTGTCCCCGTCCGGTCTTTCGGCCTGACGGCACAGTGAGCGAGGCGACCCTGGCGGCGTGTCAGGCGCTGCGGGCGGCCGGGATCCCGCTGGTGGCCGCCACCGCCCGGACTCCGGCGGGGGATCCGCGCGCTGGGCAGCCCTGGCACCGCTGGTCACCGTCGCCGTCTGCTGCACCGGCGAGATCGGCTACGACCCGGTGGGTGACCACCTCCAGGCCAACGGGTCCTCGGCCGAGCCCGACGATCCGAACTCAGATGAACAGGCAGAACGGGTGGCCGGCCGGGTCGAGGTGCACCCGCACGTCGTCCTGGGGCTGGAAGTCCGCCACGGTGGCGCCTGCGGCGACCGCATGCGCCGAGGCCGCGTCGAGGTCGTCGACCTCGATGTCGAGGTGGACCATCATCGGCGGATCCTGCGGACCGGCCGGCCAGACCGGCCGTACATAGTTCGGCTCGGTCTGGAACGACAGGCCGGCGCCGTCGTCCGGTGCGCGCAGCGTGACCCAGTCCGGCTCGTCGTCGTGGCGCGACCAGCCGAGCAGGCGTTCGTAGAACGCGGCGAGCTCCCGGGCGTCGGGCGAGTCCAGCACGGTGGCGGCCAAGGTCAGCCGAGGTCGATCTGCCATGACACTGGCCATACCCACACATCGGCATGGATCACACCGCACGGAAGGACGACAGGATGTGGCGCCGGACCGGACGGTAGTGCCTTCAGGTATGAGCCTTCGTCACCGTCCCACGGCCGCCCACCCGAACACAGGCGGGCGGCCGTGCCGGTTGCTCGGGTCAGCCGCGCCCGCTCAGCCGCTCGGCGGCGTCGACGGCGTTGCGGAAGAGCATGGCCACGGTGGTCGGGCCGACCCCGCCGACCCGGGGCGTGATCGCGCTGGCCACCTCGGCGCACGACTCGTCCACGTCGGGCAGCAGCCGGCGGCCCTCGTACCGGACGCCGGCCCCGACCACCACCGCGCCCGGCTTGACGTGCTCCGGCTGGATGATCCCGGGTACGCCGGCGGCCGCGACCAGGATGTCGGCCCGCCGGGTGTAGCGGGACCAGTCCGGCACCCCGGTGTGGACGACGGTGACGGCGGCGTTGGCCGTGGGCCGCTTCTGCGCCAGCATGATCGACAGCGGCCGGCCGAGGGTCGCGCCGCGGCCGAGGATGACCACCTCGCGCCCCGCGACCGGAATCTCGTAGTGGGCCAGCAGCGCCTCGATGCCGGCCGGCGTGCAGGGCAGCGGGCCGGGCAGCCCGAGCGCCAGGCGTCCGATGTTGAGTGGGTGCATCCCGTCGACGTCCTTGTCCGGGTCGACGGTCTGCAACGCCCGGTCGTAGTCCAGGTGGGCGGGGACCGGATACTGCACGAGCAGCCCGTGCACCCCCGGGTCGGCGTTGTAGCCGGCGATCACCCGGTGCAGGTCCTCCTGGGTGGCGTCGGCCGGCAGGTGGGTGTGCGGCGAGTCGAAGTCGAGTTCCGCCGCCTGGCGCTGCTTGATCCGGATGTAGCCGGCGCTGGCGTCGTCGTCGCCGACCAGCACGGTCGCGAGCGCCGGTACGACGCCCGCCCGGCGGAGGCGGGACACCCGGTCGGCCACCTCGGCGAAGACCTTGTCGGCCAGCGGCCGCCCGGAGAGCAGCCGGGCGGTGTGCGGCGTTGCGACGGTGTCGGGTGCGATGGGCATGGCTCCCCCAACGTGGGTGCCCAGGCGGTCGACTCCCACGGCGAGCTCCCCGATGGTTGGTGCCATCCCCGTGCCGCCAGTCGCGTTCCCACCCAGCTTGCCCCATCCGCCGGCGTCGCCGCCAGGCGACCCCCGGACGCCGTCGGCGGTCGCCGGAAAAAATCTTGGTCGGCCTGTCCGGAACGGGGCCGCCCGTTCGTCACCCTGGTGAGATCACGAACCAGGGAGTGCCGAGATGAAGTACATGATGTTCGTCTGCAGCGACACCGAGCCGGACACCGACCAGCAGAACTGGCCCGACATCGAGGAGTGGGTGGCCGAGAACGACGCGCGCGGCCGACGGCTGACCGGCGATGTGCTGGCCGAGACCTCGGCCGCCACCACGGTCCGGGTCCGCAACGGCGAGCTGCTGGTGTCGGACGGCCCGTTCGCCGAGACCAAGGAGGTGATCGTGGGCTTCGACCTGCTGGAGTGCGCCGACCTGGACGAGGCGATCGAGGTGGCGCGTACCCACCCGATGGCCCGGGCGGGTCGGATCGAGTTGCGCCCGTTCGCCGACCTGGCCGACCGCCCGGGTGACTGACGCCCCGACGGCCGCGACGGCGGGCGCCGTCGCGGCCGCCTGCGCCGACTCGTACGCCCGGATCGTCGCCGCGCTGATCCGGGTGACCGGGGACTGGACGCTGGCCGAGGACTGCGCGCAGGAGGCGCTCGCGCTCGCCCTCGAACGGTGGCCGGGCGACGGGGTGCCGGCCAACCCGGGCGGCTGGCTGATGACGGTGGCCCGCCGCCGCGCGCTCGACGTGCTGCGCCGTGCCTCCGTCGAACGCCACAAGCTGCGCGACCTGGCGGTGCTCACGCTGCCCGACGTCGAGCGCCCGGAGACGAAGGAGGTCGTGGACGACCGGCTGCGCCTCGTCTTCACCTGCTGCCATCCGGCGCTCTCGCTCCAGGCGCGGGTGGCGCTGACGCTGCGCGTCGTCTGCGGCGTGCCGACCGCCGACATCGCGCGCGCCCTGCTGGTCGGCGAGTCGACGATGACCCGGCGCCTGACCCGGGCGAAGACCAGGATCGCCACCGCCGGCATCCCCTACCGGGTGCCGACCGGACCGATGCTCGCCGAGCGGCTCCCCGGCGTGCTCGCCGTGCTCTACCTGCTCTTCACCCGCGGCTACGACGCCGACGGCGAACCCGCGTTCGCCGACGAGGCGATCCGGCTGGCCCGCCTGCTCGACCGGCTCATGCCCGACCAGTCCGAGGTCGCCGCGCTGCTCGCGCTCTTCCTGCTCCAACACTCCCGCCGGCACGCCCGGCGCGACCCCGACGGCAACCTGCTCACCCTGGACCGGCAGGACCGGGCGCGCTGGGACCACGCCGCGATCGCCGAGGGCGTCGACATCCTGGCGCGGGTGCGCCCGGCCGGCCCGTACGCCCTGCAGGCCCGGATCGCCGCGTGCCACGCCACCGCCGCGTCCGCCGCGGCCACCGACTGGCCGGCCATCGCCCGGGCGTACGACGAACTCGCCCGGATCCAGCCGTCCCCGGTGATCGAGCTGAACCGCGCGGTCGCGCACGGTTTCGCGGACGGCCCGGCGGTCGGGCTGGCGCTGCTGGCCGCGGCCCGCGCCGGCGGGGCGCTGGACGGCTATCCGCCGGCCGTGGCGGCCGAGGCCGAGCTGACCGCCCGCGACGGCGACCGGGGGCGGGCCGCCGCGCTGTTCCGGCGGGCCGCCACGATGTGCCGGGCGGATGCCGAACGGCGCGCCCTGCTGGACCGCGCCGCCGAACTCTCCGCGTGAGCCGCTCCGCGACCGCGTCAGCGCACCCGGTCGGCCCGGCCGGTGGCGCGGGCCGCTGCCGACCGGCAGCGCCGGTGCGCGGCCATCCAGGCGGTGGTCCACCAGGGCGGGCTGCGACATCAGCCGGCCGACCGTCACCCGCCCGGTGGCGTCGAAGTCGGTGCCCAGCCGTTCGAAGTCCCCGGTCGGCTCGCGGCACGGCCGGGAGCCGCCGGGCCGGTCGTCGCGGCCGACCGGCCCGTGCCGGTTAGGCTGCTGATCATGCGGATTGGCATCGTGATCCTTCCCGACCAGCGCTGGTCCGAGTCGCAGCGCCGCTGGCGGCGGGCGGACGAGTGGGGCTTCGACCACGCCTGGACGTACGACCACCTGGGCTGGCGGGACCTGGTCGACGGGCCGTGGTTCGACTCGGTGACCACGCTGACCGCCGCCGCGACGGTGACCTCCCGGATCCGGCTCGGCACGCTGGTCGCCTCGCCCAACTTCCGGCACCCGGCCGCGTTCGCCCGGCAGGTGACCGCGCTCGACGACGTCTCCAACGGCCGGCTGCTGCTCGGCCTCGGCGCGGGCGGCATCGGCTTCGACGCCACCGTGCTCGGCGGGGAGACGCTGCCGCCGCGCCAGCGGGTGGACCGGTTCGGCGAGTTCACCGAACTGCTCGACCTGGTGCTCCGCGAGGACGGGACGACCTGGCGCGGCGACTGGTTCGCCGCGGTCGACGCCCGGAACAACCCCGGCTGCGTGCAGACGCCCCGGGTGCCGTTCGTGGTGGCGGCGAACGGGCCCCGCTCGATGAAGCTGGTGGCCCGGTTCGGTCAGGGCTGGGTCACCACCGGCACCGGCGGCGACGACCTGGACAGCTGGTGGGACGGGGTCACCGAGGTCTGCGCCCGGCTGGACAAGACGCTGGCCGCGACCGGCCGCGACCCGGCCACCCTGGACCGCTACCTCTCGCTCGACTCGGCACCGGTCTTCTCGCTGCGCAGCGCCCAGTTCTTCGCCGACCAGGTCGGCCGCGCCGCCGCGCTCGGCTTCACCGACGTGGTCACCCACTGGCCCCGGGCCAGCAGTTGGTACGCCGGCGACGAGGACGTGCTGGTGGACGTGGCCACCCGGCTGCTGCCCGAGCTGCGCCGGGCCTGACCGTTCCCGCCCGCCCGGTCGGCGGCGGCCCGGCGGCTACGGACCGAGGTCTCCGGTGGCGACGCCACCCTCGCCGCCGGAGACCAGCCGGAAGCGGATGCAGACGACCTGGGTGTCGTCGGTGACGGGGGTGCCGACGCGCGCCCAGTAGGCCGCGTGGCCGGCCCGCCACTCCTCGATCGAGCGGTCACCCTCCCCTTCGGAGCGGGCGAAGTCCCAGGGCACCTCGGCGAAGCGGACCACCTCGACGCCGGTCACCTCGACCACACCGGCCAGCGCGTCCTGGTCGTCGACGAGCACCAGTCGCTCGCCCACGTGCTCCAGTTCCTCGCCCTCCTCGGCGTACTCGGTGAGCAGGCCGGCGGTCGCCGTCTTCACCCCGGCCAGCACCAGCGTGTTCAGTTTCGTCCGCAGTTCCCCGGGAGTGCCGAGGGCGAGCGTGCGCAGTCCACCGATCCGAGGCCACATCCTGCCGAGGCTACGCCCGGGCCGGTCCGGGGTCGCTACATTTGCCGCCCACGAACGGACCGTCCGGCGCTACGGTGGGCGGATCGACGATCAGGAGGCGGCACATGGCGGACCGGCGAGCGGTGCTCATCCCCGGCAGAGGCTACGACACGCGGTTCCCGCTCTTCCTCTACCTGGGCGAGGCGCTGCGCCGCGCCGGCTTCGCCCTGCACGCCGTCTCCTGGCAGGTGCCGGAGCGGTTCGGCCCCGAGCGGAACGGGGCGGACCCGGCGGTCGGCTGGGTGTCCGGGCAGGTCGCCCCGACCCTCACCGGGCGGATGGACCTGTTGGTCGGCAAGTCACTCGGCACGCTGGCCGCGCCGCTCGCCGCCGATCGAGGACTGCCCGCCGTCTGGCTCACGCCGCTGCTGCACGTGCCCGAGGTGGTCGACGCGCTGCGCCGCGCCACCGCACCGTTCCTGCTGGTCGGAGGCACCGCCGACCCCTCCTGGGACGGCTCGGTCGCCCGCCGGCTCACCCCCCACCTGGTGGAGATCGAGGAGGCCGACCACGCGCTGATGGTGCCGGGCCCGCTGGCCCGCTCGGCCGAGGCGCTCGGTCAGGTCTGCACCGCCGTCGAGAAGTTCGTGCGCTGAGCTGAGCCGGCGCGCCCGGACCGCGCGGCGCCGGTCAGGCGTGCAGCGCGTCGGCGGTCACCAGGCCCCGGATCCCCAGTTCGGCGGCGACCTCGGGGGCGCAGTCGAGCACCACGGTGGCGGTGCCGACCGGTCGGGCGCCCCGCGCGGCGCAGATCTCGTAGAGCGCGCGCACCTGCGCCCCGGTGGCCACCCAGTCGTCCACCACCAGCACCCGGTCGTCCCGGTCGAGGGCGCGGTCCCGGACGGCCAGGTCCACCCGCCGGCCGCGGAAGTCCGGAGGGCTCTGCGCCCAGGTCAGCGGCCCGGCCGGCAGGCGGCCGTCGCCCGGCTTGTGCGCCGGCACGAAACCGACCCCGAGGGCGGTCGCGGCCAGCGGACCGAGCAGGAAGCCGGTGACCGCGGGCGAGACGACCACCGTGGGCCGGGCGGCCCGGAACGGCTCCACCAGGGCCGGGCCCAGCCGGGCGAGCAGCTGCGGATCCCGCCACCAGCCGGAGACGTCGCTGACCAGGTGGCTGGCGCCGGGGCCGGGATCGATCCACCGGAACAGCTCGACCAGACGTTCGCTCAGCTCAGCGGGCATGGCACCCATCCTCCGGGATCGGTGCGACGTCGTGCGGGCGGCCGGTGACCGGGCCGGGCGGCCCACCTCGGGTCGGATGATCGGCTACACGTATCACCGCAATTACGGGCATACCACAATGATCACGTTGACTTCGGAAGTGCTTCTCTCGTTACGGTCCGAGCCGGTTTGTTCAGATCAGGAAAGGACCGGTCCGGTGGCTGGTAGGCACTCCCGTACCCGCAGGTTCTCCTCGCCGGCCGGTCTCGCGGCCACCGCCGGGCTCGCCGTCGCGCTCGCCGTCGGTGGCACCGTGGGCGCCGTGCGGCTCACCGCCGGTGCGGAGCCGGCGCGGCCGGTCGCCGTCGACGTCCCGCCGGTCGCCTCGCCGACCAGCGCCGCCCCCACCTCGCCGAGCGCCAGCCCGTCGCCCAGCGTGACCGCGAGCCCCACGGCCACCCGGTCCCCGCAGGCGCCGTCCCGCAGCAAGCCCCGCACCGCAAGCCCGAAGCCCACCGCGACGGCGAAGAAGACCACCACGTCCAAGGTCGTGGACAGCGGCTCGTGCGGCGCCTCGTTCTATTCCGAGGGCCAGCTCACCGCCAACGGCGAGAACTTCGACCCGGACGCGCTGACCGCCGCGCACAAGACGCTGCCGTTCAACACCCGGGTCCGGGTGACCAACCCGGACAACGGCAAATCCGTGACCGTACGCATCAACGACCGCGGCCCGTTCATCGAGGGACGCTGCCTGGACCTGTCCCGGGCCGCGTTCGCCGAGATCGCCTCGCCCGACCTCGGGCACGTGGACGTGCGCTACGAGGTGCTCGGCTGAGCCAGTGCCGGACGGCGATCGGCCCGACGACGCGATCCGGGCGGTCAGAACCTCCTCAGTCGACGGGCCAGCTTCATTCACCCGTTCACGTCCATCAGGCATGCTGTCCTTCGTACGCACGCATCCCTTCCAGTCGGGCCGCGGCCCGCTGAGCCCCGGATCCCGCGCCGGCCTCGGCGCGGCCCTCGTCCTGCTCGCGATCGTCTCCGCGGTGGAGCTGGCGGACGGCCGCGCGGCGAACTACATCGCGCTGATGGTGGCGGCCCCGTTCCTCGCCGCGGCGCTGGCGTCCTGGCGGGTGGTGCTCGGCGTGGGCGCCGCCGCGACGGTGCTCGGGGCCAGCTTCGCGCTGGCCGAGCAGACCGTCTCGCTCGCCACCACGGTCGCGGTGGTCGGCATCGCGCTGGGCACCGGCATCGCGGCGGCGGTGGCCGCGGTACGGCAGCGGCAGGCCGAGCAGATCGCCGAGCTGTCCAAGCTGGCGGCGGTGGCCCAGCAGGCGGTGCTGCGCCCGCTCGGCCCGCAGGTCGGCACGCTCTCGGTGGCCGGCCGCTACATCTCCTCTACGGCGACGGCCGAGATCGGCGGCGACCTGTACGAGGCGATCGACACCCCGTACGGGGTGCGGATGATCATCGGCGACGTGCGGGGCAAGGGGCTGGAGGCGGTCCGGCTGGCCAGCATCGTGCTGGGCTCCTACCGGCACGTGGCGTACGAACGGGCCGACCTGCGCGCCATCGTGGCCGACCTGGACCGGGCGGTGGCCCGCAGCGTCGGCGACGAGGACTTCGTCACCGCGGCGCTGGTCGAGGAGCGGGGCGGGACGCTCACCATCGTCAACTGCGGCCACCCCCCGCCCCTGCTGCTGCGGCGCGGCGCGGTGATCCCGCTCGAACCGCCGGCTCCGGCCCCGCCGCTGGGCTTCATGCCGGTGGTCCGGCCCCGGGTGGAGCGGCTGGAACCGGGCGACCGGCTGCTGCTCTTCACCGACGGGCTCGGCGAGGCCCGCCGGGACGGGGAGTTCTTCCCGACCGCCGACCGGGCCTGGCGGCTGCTCGGCCACGGCACGGTCGCCGACGGGCTGGCCTCGCTGGAGACGGCGCTGGTGGAGTGGGTGCACGGCCGGCTCGACGACGACATCGCCCTGGTGCTGATGGAGTACACCGGCTCCCGGGGCGGCCCGGACGCGGCCGTGCCGAGCTGGGAGGTCGGCGCGGCCGAGGGCTGAGCGAAGGCCGCCCGGGGCCCCGCTGCGGGGACGTGACCCACAGCTGAACCGGAAGTGTGTAATCGCTGTCACTTCCGGAAGCGGGTTGTCGTCCCTACCCGCGAGTAATAGAGTCGGGGTTACTGATCGGTAACACCTGTCCGGAAGCGGGGCCAGCGAGCATGACCCACTACAAGAGCAACCTTCGGGACCTCGAGTTCAACCTCTTCGAGGTCTTCGGAGCGGACCGGGCGTTCGGCCAGGAGCCGTACTCGGATCTCGACATCGACACCGCGCGCAGCTTCCTCGCCGAGGTCGATCGCCTCGCCCGCGAGGACCTGGCCGCCAGCTACACGGACAGCGACCGCAACCCGCCGGTCTTCGACCCGGCCACGCACACCGCGCCGCTGCCGGAGTCGTTCAAGAAGTCGTACCGGGCCTTCATGGAGTCCGAGTTCTGGCGGCTCGACCTCCCGCCGGAGCTGGACGGCACCAACGCCCCGCGGGCCCTGTGGTGGGCGCTCGCCGAACTGGTCCTCGGCTCGAACGCCCCGGTCTGGATGTACGCCTCCGGCCCGTCCTTCGCGCACGTGCTGCACGTCGAGGGCACCGAGCAGCAGAAGAAGTGGGCCAAGCTCTTCATCGACAAGCAGTGGGGCTCCACGATGGTGCTCACCGAGCCGGACGCCGGCTCGGACGTGGGCGCCGGTCGCACCCGGGCCATCCCGCAGCCGGACGGCTCGTGGCACATCGAGGGCGTGAAGCGCTTCATCACCTCCGGTGAGCACGACCTGACCGACAACATCGTGCACTACGTGCTGGCCCGTCCGGTCGGCGTCGAGGGCGTGGGCGGCCCGGGCACCAAGGGTCTGTCGCTCTTCGTGGTGCCGAAGTACCACTTCGACGAGAACACCGGCGAGCTGGGCGAGCGCAACGGCGTCTTCGCCACCAACGTCGAGCACAAGATGGGCCTGAAGGTCTCGAACACCTGCGAGATGACCTTCGGCGAGCACGGCGTGCCGGCCAAGGGCTGGCTGCTGGGTGAGAAGCACGACGGCATCCGGCAGATGTTCATGATCATCGAGTACGCCCGGATGATGGTGGGCACCAAGGCGATCGCCACGCTCTCCACCGGCTACCTGAACGCCCTCGAGTACGCCAAGAACCGGGTGCAGGGCGCCGACCTCGTCCAGCAGGCCGACAAGACCGCGCCGCGGGTGACCATCACCCACCACCCGGACGTGCGCCGCTCGCTGCTGCTGCAGAAGTCGTACGCCGAGGGCCTGCGCGCGCTGGTCTGCTACACCGCCTCCTGGCAGGACAAGGTCGCCATCGCCGAGGCGGCCGGCGACGAGAAGGCCACGAAGCTGGCCAAGCGCGTCAACGACCTGCTGCTGCCGCTGGTCAAGGGCGTCGGTTCGGAGCGGGCGTACGAGCTGCTCGGCCACGAGTCGCTGCAGACCTTCGGCGGCTCCGGCTTCCTCCAGGACTACCCGCTGGAGCAGTACGTCCGGGACGCCAAGATCGACACTCTCTACGAGGGCACCACCGCCATCCAGAGCCTGGACCTGATCTTCCGGAAGATCGTCCGGGACAACGGCAAGGCCCTGATGGCGGTGGCCGGCGAGATCCAGGAGTTCATCACCACCGAGGGCGGCAACGGCCAGCTCAAGGAGGAGCGGCAGGCGCTGGGCAAGGCGCTCGCCGAGATCCAGAACATCCTCGGCGTGATGACCGGCTGGCTGGGCGAGGCGCAGGGCGGCGACACCCGGGCCCTCTACAGGGTCGGCCTGAGCAGCCGCCGGTTCCTGCTGGCGATCGGCGACCTGGTGGTCGGCTGGCTGCTCCAGCGGCAGGCCGACGTGGCGCTGCGGGCGCTGAACGGCGAGGTGTCCGCGGCCGACAAGGCGTTCTACACCGGCAAGGTGGCCGCCGCCCGGTTCTTCGCCCGCGAGGTGCTGCCCCGCATCGGCGCCGACCGGCGGATCATCGAGGGCGCCGACCTCGACATCATGGACCTCCCGGAGGCGGCCTTCTGAGGCACGCCGTACCGCGCCCCGGCGCGGCGGGCTCGACCCGGCACTGAACCCGGCATCGACGGCCGGCGGGCACCCCCCGCCGGCCGTCGGCGTGTCTCAGGGCTCGGTGGGGCGTGCCGGAGTGTCCGGATCGCCCCGCGATCGTCCGTACCACGCGGGCCGCGCGCAGGTGGAACGTCGGCGGATTCGGGGGTGCCGGCCGGGTAGCCCGTCGGCGTGGCGGGTATCCGTCGCGGGACCACGTCAGAGCACGCCCAGAAGCCACCGCACGGGGGAGTGCAGCGCACATGGGCATTGGTAGCGGGATCTTCCTGATCGCCGTCGGTGCGATCCTGACCTTCGCCATCAGAGCCAACGTCTGGTGGCTCGACCTGCGCGCGGTCGGCTGGGTGTTCATCCTGGCCGGGCTGGCCGTACTGCTCACCACGCTCTGGTTCTGGCAGGACCGCCGCAAGCGGGCGCGGACGCTGATCGTGGAGGAGAACCGGCTGTCGCACCCGACCGCGATGATGCCGCCGCCACCCGATCCGCCGCCGCCGACCGCGCCGCCCTCCTGAGCCGGCCGGCAGACACCTGACGGCAACCCTCCTGAACGCCGCCACCAGCGGCCCCGAGCCACCCGCCGAGCACCGGGCGGGTGGCTCGTCCACGTCCACGCACCGGCTCGGGCACGCGTCGGCGTAGTCGCCCCGCCGCCGGCGTCGGCCGGCTCAGCCCCGGGCGGTGTGCCGGTCGGTGATCGCGGCCGAACCCCGGCCCAGCTCCGCCCACGGCGCGCCGGCCCGGTGCACCACCAGGTCGGTGGTGCGCAGCCCGTCCTGGTCCGCCCGCTCCGGGTCGAGCAGCGCGGAGAAGAGCGAGACGCCCGGGTTGTGGGCGACCAGCAGCACCGTCCGGGCGGCCGGGTCGACCCGTCGTACCAGGGCCAGCAGGTCCTCCGGCTGCGCCTCGTAGGCGTCGGCCTCGTAGTGGACCGCGGGGGCGGGGCCGGCCGGACCGCCCTCCGGTGGGCTGCCGGTCATGCCCATCGCCACCTGGTGCCAGGTCTGCCGGGTGCGCCGGGCGGCCGAGCAGATCACCACGTCCGGCAGCAGGCCGTGCCGGGCCAGCCAGGCGCCGGCCGCGGCGGCGTCGGCCTGCCCGCGTGCGGACAACGGGCGGTTGACGTCCGGTCCGTCCTCGTCGGGCGGCTCGGCCTTCGAGTGCCGGAGCAGCACCAGCGTCCGTTCCTCGGCGTGCGCGTCCGTCATGTCCACAGCTTGCCCGATTGGCGATCACAGCGCCGGGGTAAGTCGATGGATGCCGCAACCTCACCGATGGCCGCGGCGGAGGGAAACGCCAGCTACAGCCGAGGAGGCGACGAAATGGGCATTGGTGGCAGCATCTTCCTGATCGCACTGGGTGCGATCTTCGCGTTCGCCGTGCAGGCGGATCTGGGCTGGCTCGACCTGAGCGTCGTCGGCTGGGTGCTGATGCTCGCCGGGGTCGCCGGCCTGCTCGTCACCCTCTACTTCTGGAACTCGCGGCGGCGCACCGTGGCCGCCACCCCCGCCCGGGATGACCGGGTGGTGGCCGAGCGGGTCGTGCCGGTGCAGGACGACCGGGTCGTGCAGGAGTACCGCGAGGTGCGCCGGCCGGGCCGGACGGTCTGACGGGCTCCGCGCCAACCCCCTCGTCCGGGGGCTCCGCGACCTGGCGGGGCCCCCGGGCGCACGTCCGCCTGGTACCACGGCCGATGCAGCGGGCGAGGCAGTACGAAGTTGGGTGGCGTCACAGCGATGAGTTTGCCGTTGCCCACAGGTCTACCTCCCGACCGAGACAACCAACTCATCGGGAGCAGGGCATGGGCCTCATCCACATCGAGCTGTTCGCAACCCTCGACCTCGTCGGGCAGGCGCCCGGCGGCCCCGACGAGGACCCGGTGGGGTTCCCGTTCGGCGGCTGGCAGGCACCCCTGCTGGACGAGGTCGCCGGGGCGCAGGTCGGTGCCGCGTACGAGGGCACGGACGCCCTCCTGCTCGGCCGGCGGACGTACGACATCTTCGCCGCCTACTGGCCGTACCAGGAGAGCGGCGAGGACAACGAGATCGCCACGCTCTTCAACAGCGTCCCGAAGTACGTGGCCTCCCGCGGCAGGCCCGACCTCTCGTGGGCCGGGTCCACCCAGCTCGGCCCGGATCTGGCCGGCGCGGTGCGCGAGATCCGGGACCGGCACGAGCACGTGAAGGTCGTCGGGAGCCTGAACCTGGTGCAGACCCTCCTGCGCGAGAAGCTCTTCGACCGTCTCGACCTCTGGGTGCACCCGATCGTCCTCGGCGCCGGGAAGAAGGTGTTCGACGGTGGCGCGGTGCCCACGAACGTCACACTCCTCGAACCGCCGGTAGCCAGTCCGAAGGGCACCGTCTACCTGCGCTACGGGCGCGCCGATGGGACGCCCGGCACGGGGGACATGAGCGCACCCGATCGCGGTGTCGGGCGCGACGACTGAAGAAGCCCCACGTCAGGTGGGCCCGTGTCGTCGGCGGTGGATCCGCCAGGTCGGCATTCCGTCACGGCGTCGGCAGTTCGAGGTGCCGACGCCGTGACGAGGTGCCTCGCCCCAGGGGTCACCGCCGTCACCCATCTGGCTCGGTGCTGCCGCGGCCACCGCCAGAGTCGTCCTGTTCCACACGAGCGACGAAGCATTCCGGCGGCCGCCCCACGTCCGCGGCCCGCTCCAGGGCTGGAGTGCTAGGCGAAGAGCGCGAAGTAGATGGCGATGTGGTGGCAGATCGCGGCGAGCAGGGTGCAGGCGTGGAAGAACTCGTGGTGACCGAAGACGGTGGGCCACGGGTTGGGCCGGCGTAGCGCGTAGAAGACGGCGCCGGCGCTGTAGATGGCGCCGCCGACGCTCAGCAGCACCAGCGCGGCCACGCCGCCCTCGTGCAGGATGTCCGGCAGCATCGCGACCGACACCCACCCGAGGGCCAGGTAGAGCGGCGCGGAGACCCAGCGGGGCGCGTGCGGCCAGATCAGCTTGAGGGCCACCCCGGCCAGCGCGCCACCCCAGACCAGCGACAGCATGACCACGGCCGGTCGGAATTCCAGCAGCAGCACGCAGAACGGCGTGTAGGTGCCGGCGATGAACAGGAAGATCATCGAATGGTCCAGCCGGCGCATGATCTGGTAGCCGCGCTCCGACCACACCCGACGGTGGTAGAGGGCGCTGGTGCCGAAGAGGCCGCACACCGTCAGGCTGTAGACGAGGCAACTGGCCAGCGGCGCCCAGCCGGGCCGGGTGGCGGCGATCGCGCAGAGCACGATCCCGCAGACGAGCGCGACGAAGAACGCGTAGGTGTGCAGCCAGCCGCGCATCCGGGGTTTACCGATGTCGACCGGCTTGAGCCGAAGCGGTGCGGAGGTGGTCACGCCAACAGGTTACGGCACCGTAGGTTACTTGTTGGTAGTGCGACCGGTCACTCCCGCGCCGGGCCCTGTGCCCTCCCGCCTTCCAGGCTGATCCGCGAGGATGACGGGATGCGGATCCGACCCGTCGGGGCGCACGCCCTGCTGCTCGACTGCGACCACCCCGACCAGGTGCAGGGGTGGCGGGCCGAGCTGTGGCGCCGGCGGGAGCGCGGCGAGTTGACCGCCGACGAGATCGTGCCGGCGGCCGCCACCGTCCTGCTCGACGGTGTGCCCGACCCGGCGGCGACCGCCACGCTGATCGCCGGCTGGGCTCCCCGACCGGCCACCACCACGGCCGCCGCCGAGCCGGTCGAGGTCCCGGTGACGTACGACGGGGAGGATCTGCCCGTCGTCGCCGGCCACTGGGGCGTGGACGTGCCGGCGGTGGTGCGGCGGCTGCGGGAGACCGAGTTCCGGGTGGCCTTCTGCGGCTTCGCGCCCGGGTTCGCGTACCTGACCGGGCTGCCGGCCGAGCTGGCCGTGCCCCGGCTGCCCAGTCCCCGCCCCCGGGTGCCGGCCGGCTCGGTCGCCCTGGCCGGCCCGTACGCCGGGATCTACCCGAGCGCGTCACCGGGGGGCTGGCTGCTGGTCGGGCGCACCGGGATGGCCCTCTTCGACGTGCGGGCCGATCCGCCGGCCCGGCTCACCCCGGGCACCGAGGTGCGCCTGGTGGCCGGATGACCGCGGTGGTCGAGGTGCTCCGGGCCGGTGCGCTCACCACCGTGCAGGACCTGGGCCGGCCCGGCTGGGCGCACCTCGGCGTACCCCGGTCCGGCGCGCTCGACCCGGCGGCGCTGCGGCTGGCCAACCGGCTGGTCGGCAACCCGGAGCCGGCGGCCGGTCTGGAGATCACGCTGACCGGCTGCGACCTCCGCTTCACCCGGGCCGCCACGGTCGCGGTGACGGGCGCCGGCACCGCCGTCCGGGTCGCCGGGCGCCCCGGCGACGTGGGTCGGCCGCTGTCGCTGCCGGCGGGGGCGGTGCTGCGGATCGGTCCGCCCCCCGACGGGCTGCGCAACTGGCTCGCGGTCGGCGGCGGGATCGCCGTCGAACCGGTGCTCGGCAGCCGGTCCACCGACACCCTCTCCGGGCTCGGCCAGCCGCCGCTGCGCGACGGTGACCGGCTGCCGCTGGGCATCCCGCTCGGGCCACCCGCCCCGGTGGACCTGACCGTCGGCCCGTCGGCCCCGGACGAGCTGCGGCTGGCACTGCGGCTCGGCCCCCGCCACGACTGGTTCACCCCGGCGGCGCTGGATCGGCTGTTCGGCACGGCGTACGCGGTGAGCCCGCTGAGCAACCGGGTCGGCGCGCGCCTCACCGGCGCGCCGCTGCCCCGCGCGGTGGCCGGGGAACTGCCCAGCGAGGGGCTCGTCCTCGGCGCGGTGCAGGTGCCGCCGGACGGCCAGCCGCTGATCTTCCTCGCCGGCCATCCGACCACCGGCGGGTACCCGGTCGTCGGGGTGGTGGACGACGTGACCCCGCTCGCGCAGGCCCGGCCAGGCACTACGGTGAGATTTCATGGACCTCAACGCTGACCTCGGCGAGGGCTTCGGCATCTGGCGGCTCGGTGACGACGAGGCGCTGCTGAACCTGGTCACCTCCGCCAACGTCGCCTGCGGCTTCCACGGCGGCGACCCGTCCACCATGCGTCGGGTCTGCGCCGCGGCCGTCCAGCGGGGCGTCGCGATCGGCGCCCAGGTCGGCTACCGGGACCTCGCCGGGTTCGGCCGCCGGCACATCGCGTACGCCTTCTCCGACCTGCGCGACGAGGTCACCTACCAGCTCGGCGCCCTGGACGCGTTCTGTCGGGCGTTCCGCACCCGGGTCCGCTACCTCAAGCCGCACGGCGCGCTCTACCACGCGGCGGCCGGCGACGAGTCCCAGGCCGCGGCGCTGGTCGCCGCGGTCAGCGAGTACGACCACGACCTGCCGGTGCTCTGCTCGCCCGGCTCGGTGCTCGCCCAGCTCGCGGTGGGCGCCGGGCTGCGGGTGGTGGCCGAGGGCTTCGCCGACCGGGGCTACCTGCCGAACGGCTCGCTGGTGCCGCGCACCGCCTTCGGCGCGCTGGTCACCGACCCGGAGGAGGTGGCCGCCCGGGCCGTCCGGATGGCCACCGAGCGCACCGTCGTGGCCGTCGACGGCACCGTGATCCCGTGCCAGGTGGAGTCGATCTGCCTGCACGGCGACAGCCCCGGTGCGGTGGCCGCCGCCGAGCTGGTCCGCGCCGCCCTGATCGACGCCGGCGTCACGCCCGAGCCGTTCGCCTGACGCCCGGTCCGCCGCCGGGATCCGCGCATCGCACGGCAGGAGTGCTCTCGCGGCCACTCCTGCCGTGCGGCTGCCCGGATCGGGTCAGGCGTCGAGGCCGCGGAGGACCAGGGGGAGGCGGGTGGCGGCGCCGTCGACCACCCGGATCGGCACGCCCCAGTCCTGGCGGGTCAGGTGGCAGGCCGCGTGCTCGACGTCGGCGTCGCAGGTCGCCGCCTGCGCGGTCACCTGGAGCACACCGCCGCCGACGTCGCCGTCGACCACCAGCCGGCGGGACAGCTCGGTGCCGGTGCCCGCCCCCTCGACCAGCAGCTCCGGCGGGGAGGCCGAGACCACCAGCCGGGTGGACGGGCCGTACGTCTCGTCCAGCTTCTGCCCGGGCGCGGGGGTGAAGATGACGTCCAGCGTCAGCTCGCCGGCCGCGACGTCGGTCGGCTGCCGCTCGGCGCGGTGCCGGGGGCCGTCCACCGTGCTCGCCCCGGCGGCGGTGAGCGCGCCCGGGGCCAGCCGGGTCAGCCGGTGCGCGGCGGACTCCACCACCAGCACCTCGCCCTCCGGGGTGAGCACCAGGTCGCTCGGCTCGGCCAGCCCGTCCGCGACGGTGGAGACCTGGTCGCTCGCCGGGTCGTAGCGGCGGACGGCGCCGTTGTAGGTGTCGGCGATCAGCACCGAGCCGTCCGGCAGCGCGCAGACCCCGAGCGGGTGCTGGAGCAGCGCCGACGCGGCCGGCCCGTCGACGTGGCCGAAGTCGAAGAGGCCCTGGCCGACGGCGGTGCCCAGGACGCCGCCCTCGACGTAGCGGATGGCGCTGGTCTCGCTGTCGGCGACCCAGAGCCGGGCGCCGTCGGCGGAGACGGAGAGGCCGGAGGGCTGGGCCATCCAGGCGTCGGCCAACGGGCCGTCGCGCAGCGCCTCGACGGTGGTGCCCGCGTACATGCCGGCGGTCCGCTTCACCGGGTCGAACCACCAGAGCTGGTGGATGCCGGCCATCGCGACGACCACCTTGTCGTCGTACCAGGCCAGGTCCCAGGGGGAGGAGAGGTCCACGGCCAGCGCGTCGTGGGCGTGGTCGTCGACCGTGGAGCGCCACTGCCGCCCGGTGCCGGCCACGGTGACCACCTCGCCGGTGGCCAGGCGTACGCCGCGCAGCAGGTGGTTGACGGTGTCCGCGACGACCAGGTCGTAGCCGGCCAGCTCGGCGACGTGCGTGGGGAGCAGGCAGAGCCCCTGCGGCTCGGAGAACCCGGCGGCCTCGGCCGGCCCGTCGGCCCGGCCGCGGCTGCCCGAGCCGATCCGGCGGACCAGCGTCTCGCCGTCCGGCGCCAGCTCGGCCAGCGAGTGCCGGGCCGAGTCCGACACCAGCAGGTTGCCGTTCTCCAGCAGCACCGCCTTGCCGGGGAAACGCAGCGTGGTCTCCGGCTCGGCCGGCGGCACGTACGGGCCGTCGCCGCGGTGCAGAGTGCCCTTGGCCTCGTGGGTGGCGATCAGCTCGTCGATCAGCCGGGCCAGCCCCTCGGCGTGCCCCTCGCCGGCCATGGTGGCCACCACGTAGCCCTCGGGGTCGATCACCGACAGGGTCGGCCAGGCCCGGGCCGCGTACTGCTGCCACATGCCGAGTTCCGGGTCGTCGAGCACCGGGTGGTGCACGCCGTACCGCTCGACCGCCGCCGCGAGGGCGTCCGCGTCCTTCTCGTGCTCGAACTTCGGTGAGTGCACGCCGATCACGACGAGCACGTCGCCGTACTTCTCCTCCAGCGGGCGCAGCTCGTCGAGTACGTGCAGGCAGTTGATACAGCAGAAGGTCCAGAAGTCGGCAATGACGATCTTGCCGCGCAGGTCGGCGAGCTTCAGCTCCCGACCGCCGGTGTTCAGCCAGCCCCGGCCGCGCAGCTCCGGTGCCCGTACTCGTGCGCTCATGTCGCCAGTCTGCCGGACGGCACCCGTCGTTCCGGCCGGTACCCCGGGGCGGGCTCGGTCACATCCGCTCCGAAACGGCGGCGGGGCCACGGTCTCCCGTGGCCCCGCCGGTCGTGCTCGTCCGGTTACTGCCGGGCCGGCTTCAGGCAGAGCACCCGGTTGGGCCCCGCGCCGGCGAGCTCCACGTGCGGCTGCGCCGGGTCGGCGCACTTCTCCTTGGCGTCTACCTTCGACACCACGGTGAAGGCGCCCTCCTCGCCGCAGTCGACCTCGGCGGCGCCGTTGCCCGCCTGCTTGACGCAGCTGCCGAGCTCGTAGGCCGGCCCCTTCTCGTCAGCGCCGACCTTGCCGAGCAGCGTCAGCAGGCCCAGCGGCACGGCCAGGATCAGCACGGCGGCGACCAGCACGGCGGCGAGCACCCGGCCGTTGCGCACCTTGGGGGTGGGCGCCTCGGTCTTCGGCTCCGCCTCCGGCTTGAACGTGTCGAACCGGTTCTGCTCCGCCGGGGTCTGGTCCCAGGACGGGCCGGCCGGCTGCTGCGGCGGCGGCGGGTACGACGGCGGGAAGCCGCCCCCCGGGGTCGCCTCGGGCGTCGGGGCGGGACCGTAACCGGGCGGGGCGCCCACCGCGGCGCCACCGACCGGGGCGCCACCGCCGGCCGGAGCGCCGAAGTGGTCCGCCGGAGCGCCGAAGTGGTCGCCCGGACCGCCGAAGTGGTCGGCCGGGCGGTCGGCGCCGGCGTGCGGCCGCACCCCGTTGACCGGCCGGTTGTTCGCCGGCGCGTCGACGAAGGAGGGCACCCCGGGCGGGAACGCCGGCGGCGGCGCCGGCGAGGCCGGTGCGACCGGCGCGGGCCCGGCGAAACCGTTCGGGCCGGCCGCGGGCCGGTCGTCGAAGCCGTGCGGCCCGGCCGGCGCCCGGTCGTCGAAGCGCGGCTCCGGCGCCTGGTCGAACCGGGGCGGCGGGGCGTGCTCGGTCCGGGACGCGTCCTGCTCGACCGGCTCCGGCTCGTCCGCCGGCTCCGGGCGGGCCGGCCGGCCGTACACCCGGGGCTGCGGCGGGGGCGTACCGGTCGGGCGCTGCGCCTGGTCGGCCGGGGGCATCACCCGGCTGGCCAGCGGCACCGAGGCGCTCGCCGAGACGCTGCCGGCCGCGGGCTCGGCCGCCTCGGGGGAGGTACGCGGGGCGGGCACCACCGGACCGGCCGGGGACTGCGGCTCCTCGTGCCGCGATCCGGCCGGCCCCCAACCCGGCTGCTCCCGCTCGTACGCCGGCGCGCCGCCGTCCCGGGCGGACTGCTCCGCGTAGGCCGGCTGTTCCGGGGCGAACTGGGCGGGCGGAGGGTAGTCGGCCGGCGGTGCGGCGGCCAGGCTGGCGCCCGGCACCCGCTGCTCCTGCGGAGGCAGCGGCACGGCGTTGGCCGGCGAGATGCCAGGCCCGGGGGCGGGCTGGTAGACGGGGGCTTCGGGCCGGCCGGCCACTTGGTCGTTGCCGGCCCGGGCCGGCTCGGCCCCGGCGCGGCCCCACGCCTCCGCGGCGTCCCACGGCTCGACGTTCGGGATGCTCGGCGTGCGGGAGGGCAGGCCGACGTCCGGACCGGCCGGTCGGTCGGCCCCGTTCCACTGCGGCGGCTGCCCCGCACCCGGGGACCAGGCCGGCGGGCCGCCGTCGCCGGGCACCGAGGCGGTGGCCCGCGCCGGTGGGGTGGAGTTCGGCTCGGCCGGCGTCCAGCCGTGCTGTTCCGGCCGGTCGGCGGGCTGCGACGCGGCGGCGGCACCCCACCCGCCGGGCTCGTCGGATGCCGGTGCCGGGTCGTCGGCCGGGCCACCCCAGGCGCCGCCGGGGCGCTGCTCGGCGGAAGCCTCCCAGCCGGCCGGGGACCGGTCGTCCGGCGCGCCCCAGTCGGCCTGCCGCGGCTGCTCGTCCTGCTGCGTGCCGGCCCAGCCGCCGGAGCGCGCCGGGTCGTCCTGCTGCGGCGCGGCGGCCCAGTCGGGCTGCCGGGGGTGGTCGTCCTGCGGCCCGGTGGCCCAGCCGCCGGACTGCTCCGGCCGCGGCTCGGCGTTCCAGCCGGCCGAAGGGGCCGGCTCGTCCTGGCCGGCCCAGGCCGGCGCGGGCGGCGGCACGGCGCCCCGGGCGGCCGGCTCGGGCTGCGCCCAGGCGGGCTGCTCGTCCTGCTGCGTGCCGGCCCAGCCGCCGGAGCGGGCCGGGTCGTCCTGCTGCGGCGCGGCGGCCCAGTCGGGCTGCTGCGGGCGGTCGTCCTGCCGGGCGTGGTCGGTGTGCCAGCCGCCCGACTGCGCCGGGTCCTGGCCGGCGGTGCCGCCGTCCTGGACGGGCCAGGCGTCGGGGGCCGGGACCTGGGCGGCGCCGCGGGCAGCCGGGCCGGGCTGCGCCCAGGCCGGGGCCGACTGCTCGCCCTGCGGCCACCCGGGCTGCTCCGGGGAACCGCCGGCGGCCCACGGCTGCTGGCCGGGTTGCTCACCCTGGGCGGGCCAGCCGGGCTGCGGGTCACCGGCGGGGTTCCAGGCGCCCGGTTCGCCCTGCTGCGGCGGCTGGGCGGCGCCGCGGGCGTCCTGCGGCTGCTCGTGGGACGCGGCCCAGGCCGGAGCGGGCGGGCCCGGCTGCGCGGGGGGTGGCGGCGCCCAGCCCAGGTCGGGCGTGGCCACGCCGTACCCGGTGTGCTGCTGCGCCGGCCGGTCGCCGTACGGCGCCGGTCCGCCGGCGCCCGGCGACACCTCGTCCGGCTCCTGGCCGGGGTGGTGCGGGCCCTCGGACGTCATGCGTGCGCCTCCTCCATCACATGTCGGCCGCCGGTGCCGATCGGTCTGCTCGGCAGGGCTGCCGGCGTCGCCGGCGGTACCGGCCGTGCCGGCTCCCCGCACCGTATCCGGTGGCGGCCCAGGGGCACCCGGGGAGCACTCGGTCGTCACTCCGCGTCGCCGTACGGTGTCGAGCAGCTTCTATCGGCCCGACCCGGTCCGGGTCGACGGGCGATGACCGAGCCCCACCGTACCGGGCGCTGCGGCGAGGTGGAATCCCGGTGCCGAGGGGTGTGAAACGCCGATGACCCGCCCGGCGGACCGGGCGGGTCATCGATCTGGAGGAGGTGAGGAAAGTTGTGGAGCGTCAGCTCATGTGACGCTGGGCGATGGCGAGGATCTCGTCGCGGACCGCGGGCGAGTTGGCCGAGCGCAGCGCGTGCTCGATGGCACGGGCGCGGCGGTGGGCGTCGCGGCGGTTCCGGATTCGGTCGATCATGCTCATGGCGGTCTCTCCTCCTGGCTATTCGGTTGTCAGCCCGTCGTGTCTCTATTGAACCGCAGAACGCCGCCAACTTCCATCGATTCTTAGGTGAGCTGAGACACCTGCCTAACAATCAAAGGTCAGGACCATGTCTCACCGATGTTTCTGTTTCCCTAACGGTCACGGCCGGTGTGCCGGGCGTCAACCCCGGGCACACCGGCCGTGGCCTGGTGTCGGAACGGTCAGGTCCAGGCGAGCAGCGCCGCCTCCGGGTCGGCCAGGAAGTCCCCGACGTCGCGCAGGAACTTCGAGCCGAGCTCGCCGTCGATGATCCGGTGGTCGAACGACAGGCCCAGCGTGGTGACCTGGCGCGGGCGGACCTTGCCCTTGTGCACCCAGGGCATCTCGCGGACCGCGCCGAAGGCCAGGATCGCCGACTCGCCCGGCGGCAGGATCGGCGTGCCGGTGTCCACCCCGAACACCCCGACGTTGGTGATCGTCAGGGTGCCGCCGGACATGTCGGCCGGCGAGGTACGGCCCGCCTGCGCCGTCTGCACCAGGTCGGTCATCGCGTCCGCCAGCTCGCGCAGCGAGAGCCGGCCGGCGTCCTTGATGTTCGGCACGATCAGCCCCCGCTCGGTGGCCGCCGCGATGCCCAGGTTGACGTACTCCTTGACCACGATCTCGTCGCCGGCCCAGGTGGAGTTCACCATCGGGTGCCGCTCGACCGCCAGCAGCACCGCCTTGGCCACCAGCAGCAGCGGCGAGACGCGCACGTCCCGCCACTCCCGCCGGTTGCGCAGCCGGTCCAGGGCCTTCATCGACCGGGTCATGTCGACGGTCAGGAACTCCGTCACGTGCGGCGCGGTGAACGCCGACCGGACCATGTTCTCGGCGGTGAGCTTGCGTACCCCCTTGACCGGGATGCGCTGCTCGCGGTCCGCGCCGAAGCTCGCGGCCGCGGTGGCCGGCCGCGTCGCCGCGACCGGCTCGGCCGCCGCCGTGGCGCCGGCCGCCGCCCGCTGCACGTCCTCCCGGGTGATCGAGCCCAGCGGGCCCGACCCGGTCAGCGTGGCGAGGTCGACGCCCAGGTCCTTGGCGAGCTTGCGCACCGGCGGCTTGGCCAGCACCAGGCCGCCGCCGGAGGCGGCGGGGTGGCCGTTGCGGCCGGCGGGCGGGGTGGCCTCGACCGGCGCGGGCGGCGCCGGCTGCACCGGTGCCGCGGCGGCCGTGGCCGGCTGGGCCTGCGCCGGGACGTCACCCTTGCGCGGGCGGCGCTTCGCGGCGGTGGTACGCGGGCCGTAGCCGACCAGCACGGCGGTCCGGCCGCCCGGGGCGGGGCCGCCGATCAGGCCCGGCTCGACCATGCCCTCGGCGGGCGCCACCTCGACCGCGGCCAGCGAGGCCGCCGACGGGGTGGGCAGCTCGCCGCCCGACGGCGCCTCCGGCGTCTCCACCGGCCCGGCGCCCGGGTCGGTGTCGATCGCGATGATCGGGGTGCCGACCTCCACCGTGGTGCCCTCCGGGTGGAAGATCGCCTGCACCCGGCCGGCCCACTTCGCCGGGATCTCCACGGCCGCCTTGGCCGTCTCCACCTCGACGATCGGCTGGTTCAGCTCGATGGTGTCGCCCACCTTGACCAGCCAGCTGAGGATCTCGCCCTCGGTGAGACCCTCGCCCAGGTCGGGCAGGTTGAACTCCTTGATCCGGGACATGCCGATCACCAGCCGAAGGTGCGGTCGACGGCGTCGAGCACCCGGTCGAGGTCGGGCAGGTACTCCTCCTCCACCCGGGCGGCCGGGTAGGGGGTGTCGAAGCCGGTCACCCGCAGCACCGGGGACTCCAGGGAGTAGAAGCACTCCTCGGTGATCCGGGCCGCCAGCTCGGCGCCGAGACCGACGTTGGACGGCGCCTCGTGCACCACCACGGCCCGGCCGGTGCGCTTCACCGACTCGTACACCACGCCGAGGTCGAGCGGGGAGAGCGTGCGCAGGTCGATGACCTCCAGTTCCCGGCCGTCCTCGGCGGCGGCGGTCGCCGCGTCCAGGCAGGTGCGCACCATCGGCCCGTACGCCAGCAGGGTGACGTCGGTGCCGGGCCGGACCACCCGGGAGGCGTGCAGCGGGTACGCGTCGGCCAGCGGCGCGTCCAGCTCCACCGGACCCTTCTCCCAGTAGCGCCGCTTCGGCTCGAGGAAGACGATCGGGTCGTCCGAGGTGATGGCCTGCTGGATCATCACGTAGGCGTCCTGCGGGTTGGCGCAGGAGACGACCTTCAGGCCGGCGGTGTGCGCGAAGTACGCCTCGGGCGACTCCGAGTGGTGCTCCACCGCGCCGATGCCGCCGCCGAACGGGATCCGGATCACCATCGGGATCCGCAGCTTGCCGCGCGAGCGGTAGTGCATCTTCGCCACCTGCGACACGATCTGGTCGTACGCCGGGTAGACGAAGCCGTCGAACTGGATCTCGCAGACCGGGCGGTAGCCGCGGATGGCGAGGCCGATCGCGGTGCCGATGATGCCGGACTCGGCGAGCGGGGTGTCGATCACCCGCTGGTCGCCGAAGTCCTTCTGCAGCCCGTCGGTGATCCGGAAGACGCCGCCGAGCTTGCCGACGTCCTCGCCCATGATGACGACCTTCGGGTCGTTCTCCAGGGCCCTGCGCAGGCCGGTGTTGAGGGCCTTGCCGAGGGTGAGCGTCTCCGTGGCCATCAGTGCGCGCTCCCCTCGAACGACTCCAGGTACCTGCTGAACTGCTCCCGCTGCTGGTCGAGCAGGGGGGACCCGTTGGGGTAGACGTGGTCGAACAGGGTGCTCGGCTCCGGGTTCGGCATGGCCAGCACCCGCTCGCGCAGGTGCACCGACTCGCGGCGGGCCTGCTCGTCGACCTCGGCGAAGAAGTCCGCGTCGGCCAGCTGCTGCCTGGTCAGGAACGCCTTCATCCGGGCGATCGGGTCCTTGGCCTGCCAGGCCTCGACCTCGCTGGCGATCCGGTAACGGGTCGGGTCGTCGGAGGTGGTGTGGGCGCCCATCCGGTAGGTGTACGCCTCGATCAGGCTGGGGCCCTGCCCGTGCCGGGCGTTGTCCAGCGCGGTCCGGGTGACCGCGTACGTGGCCAGCACGTCGTTGCCGTCCACCCGGATGCCCGGGAAGCCGAAGCCGGCGGCCCGCTGGTAGAGCGGGATGCGGGTCTGCCGCTCCAGCGGCTCGGAGATGGCGTACTGGTTGTTCTGGCAGAAGAAGACCACCGGCGCGTTGAACACGCCGGCCCAGACGAACGCCTCGTTCACGTCGCCCTGGCTGGTGGCGCCGTCGCCGAAGTAGGCGATCACCGCCTCGCCGTCGTCGGTGCCGGTCTTGCCGTCCATGGCGATGCCCATGGCGTACCCGGTGGCGTGCAGGGTCTGCGCCCCGATCACGATCGTGTACATGTTGAACTTGAACTCGTTCGGGTCCCAGCCGCCCTGGTCGACGCCGCGGAACAGGCCGAGCGGCATGATCGGGTCGATGCCCCGGCAGTAGAGCACGCCGTGCTCGCGGTAGGTCGGGAAGGCCATGTCCTGCGTCCGCAGGGCCCGGCCGGAGCCGACCTGCGCCGCCTCCTGGCCCAGCAGGCTCGCCCAGATGCCCAGCTCACCCTGCCGCTGCAGGGCGGTGGCCTCGGCGTCCAGCTTCCGTACCAGCACCAGGTCGCGGTAGAGCCCGCGGTACTCCTCGTCGGTGAAGTCGACGCGGTACTCGGTGCCGTCCGGCCCGGTCACGCTCTCGATCCGCTCACCCTCCGGGGTGAGCAGCTGCACCAGTTCCGGGTCGCCGGCCGTGCCGGCCCCGGCCTTCTTCGACCGGGGTGCGGCCCGCCGGCCGCGGGTGGTGACCCCGGGGTCGCCCTTTGCCATCCGTCTCTCCCTGTCATGTCTGCGTCGGCACCGGGGGGTCACCCGGCCGCGCAACTCGTGCGCCTGTCCGGCTGGTGCCGGACGGGTTCCTGGCGGCCGCGCCTAGCCCCGGTGGGGGTTGCCGCGCGGCGTGAGCCGGATTCTTGGCCGAACCCGGTTCGGGAGCGCCGGCGTCGAGCCGCGCCTGCCGCGAGGGTGCGCGGAGGTCGCGGCTGCGTTGCCGTCGTGGTCCATATTCGCATCAAGGGTGAGCGGGCCCACAGTACGCCCGCCCCGCACCCGCGTGGCCGTCCACTTCGTTACACAGATCGCCCGGCGTCGCATCCATCGCCGCCCGACCGATCCGGCGATGGTTCGTCACCGTTCGGCCAGATACGCGTGGCGACACGCTGTAGCGGGTTGGCCGACGCACCGTCACTGCGCCACCCTGGTGTGGGCGGATCGCCACCGATCGAGTGGTTTGCCGCTTCCCGGGCGGGTCAACCCGTCCGGCCTCTCCGGTGGACCGACGACGACGAGGAGTGTGCGGTGTCCGAGCCAGCTGAGGGACCGGGTGCTCCGCTGCTCGGCCGGCACCGCTCGGCCGGCGGCTACCGCCGGGTGGTCGGCGCGCACCGCGCACCCGGCTCCGCCGCCCCGTCGCGGGGCTACCTGTTCACGGTGGCCCTGCTGGCCGGCACCGCGTCGATGCCGATCCTGGCCGCGATCAGCACCGGGTCGGCCACCGTCGGCAGCACCGCGCTGCCGGACACCAGCACCCCGTTCATCCCGACGCCGTCGGTCGGCCCGGTGGTGATCCCGTTGCCGGTGACCAGCCAGCCGGCGGTCACCCCGCCCGCCTCACCGGCCGTCGGCCCGGCGGCCACCACCCCGTGGCGGCCGGCCGCGCGCCGGCCGTCGGGGCCGGCCGGGTTCCCGGCCGATCCGGTCCCGACCCGGACTCCGGCGCCGGCCCGGCCCCGGCCGTCCGGCGGTACGACGGCCCCGCCGCCGCCCCGGCCGTCGCCGTCCAGCTCACCGAGCACCGGCCCTTCGCCCACGCCCTCGCCGTCGGCGTCGGTCAGCCCCAGCGCCATCCGGACGCCCACCCCGCCGGCGTCGCCGGACGACGCGACCTCGTCGCCCGACGATCCGACCGGCCCGACCCCCTCCCCGGTGGTCACCCCGACCGGCACGCCGACCTCGGCGAGCAGCCCCGCCCCGACGTCAACCGGGTCGCCCGTGCCCGGGCCGCGTCCGGCGGTCGACACGCCGGCCCCGGGCGCCCGCCCGGCGCGCACCCCGTCGCCGCGGACCGGCTCCCCGGTCGCCGAACCGGCCGGTCCGGTCCCCGCGCCGCGGACCTCGCCGGCCCCGGCCACGGGTGCGGTTCCGGTCCACGGCAGGTGAACCGGGAAGTCCCGCCGGCCGACGCCGCCCGGCCCGGTCCGGGGCTGCGGCTGGCCCGGATCGTCACGGAGGTGACCGCGCCCGCGGTGCTGGTCACCGGGCTGACCGTCGCCATCGGCTGGCACAGCAGCCGGGGCGCGGTGCACGGGCTGGCCTGGGGGCTGCTCGCCACGCTCTTCGTCAGCGGCATCCCGTTCGCGTACATCGTCGGCGGGGTGCGCCGGGGCCGGCTCACCGACCACCACGTGGGCGTCCGCGAGCAGCGGCGGGTCCCGCTGCTCTTCGGTCTCTCCTCGGTGGCCGCCGGGCTGGCCCTGCTCGCGGTGCTCGGCGCGCCCCGCCCGGTGCTGGCGCTGGCCGCCGCCGGGCTGCTCGGCCTGGTGGTCGCGGTGGCGGTGAGCCACTGGTGGAAGATGTCCATCCACGCCGCCGTGGCCGCCGGCGCGGTGGTCGTGCTGGTGCTGACGTTCGGCGCCCGGCTGCTGGTCACCGTGCCGCTGCTCGCCCTGGTCGGCTGGTCCCGGGTGCGGCTGCGCGACCACACGGTGGCCGAGGTGCTGGCCGGTGGCGGGCTCGGCGGGCTGATCGCGGGCGTCGTCTTCGCCGCCCTCCGCTGAGCGCCGGCCGAGCGGCCCACCCGACCGGGCGGTCAGGACGGGCGCAGCATCGGCGGGTGCAGCAGCGTGGCGGGTCCCCGCCGGAACAGCTGCGCCGGGCGACCCCGCTCCCCCTCGGTGGACCGGCCCACCGGCTCCACGAACCCCGGCGTGCCGGTCACCTTGCGGTGGAAGTTGCGCGGATCGAGGCGGGTGCCCCAGACGGTCTCGTAGACCGCCCGCAGCTGCGCCACGGTGAACTCGGGCGGGCAGAACGCGGCGGCCAGCGGGGTGTACTCCAGCTTCGCCCGGGCCCGCTCCACGCCGTCGGCGAGGATCCGGTCGTGGTCGAAGGCGAGCTGCCCGGGGGTGAGCCGGGCGACCGGCAGCCAGTCGGCCGAGGCGGCGTCGGTGCCGGCGACGGGGCTGCCGAGGTCGGGCAGGAGTGCCAGCCAGGCCACCGTGACCACCCGGCCGCGCGGGTCGCGGTCCGGCCGGCCGTACGTGCCGAGCTGCTCGAGGTGCCCGCCGGGCTCGGCGAGGCCGGTCTCCTCGGTCAGCTCGCGGACGGCGGCGTCCGGTAGGTCCTCGTCGATGTGGACGAAGCCGCCGGGCAGCGCCCACCGCCCCCGGTACGGCTCGACGCCGCGCCGGACCAGCAGCACGTTCAGCTCGTCGGACCGGACGGTGAGCACCACCAGGTCGACGGTCACCGCGAAGGGCGGGTACTCGGCCATCTTTATCACCACCTTGACGAGAATCTAGCAGAGGGTTTATCGTCGTAAGGACGAAAAAGAAGAGAGGTGGGGACGATGGCCGACGTGACGAGGCGGTTCTTCCTGCGCCACCTGCGCGGGACGCCGACCAGCTGGGCGCGGTTGCAGGTGGGCGGGCGGGTCCGCCGGGAGGGCACCGGGCTCTCCTTCTGGTACCGGCCGCTGCATGCGGTGCTCAGCGAGGTCCCGGTGGACGACCGGGAACTGCCGCTGCTCTTCCACGCCCGCACCGGCGACTTCGCCGACATCACCGTGCAGGCCACGGTGACCTACCGGGTGGCCGACCCGGCGCTCGCCGCCGCCCGGCTCGACTTCTCGGTCGACCCGCGTACCGGTCGGGCCCGGTCCCGCCCGCTCGACCAGGTGGCCACCCTCCTCGCCGAGCTGGCCCAGCAGCCCGCGCTCGACCTGCTCGCCCGGGTGCCGCTGGCCGAGGCGCTCACCACCATCGCGCCGGTCCGGGAGGCGGTGTCGGCGGCCCTGGCGGCCGAGGCCCGGCTCGCCGACGTCGGCGTGGCGGTGGTCAGTGCCCGGGTGGTCGCCATCCGGCCCGAGCCGGAGCTGGAGCGCGCGCTGCAGACGCCGACCCGGGAGGCGGTGCAGGTCGAGGCCGACCGGGCCACCTACGCCCGGCGCGCCCAGGCCGTCGAGCAGGAACGCTCGATCGCCGAGAACGAGTTGCAGAACAAGATCGAGCTGGCCCGGCGGGAGCAGCAGCTGGTCGAGCAGCACGGCGCGAACTCCCGGCGTCGGGTCGAGCTGGACGCCGCCGCCGAACTGGCCGCCGCGCAGGGCAAGGCCGAGCGGGAGAAGGTCGCCGACGCGGCGGCGGCCGAGCGGGCCCGGGTGCTGGCCGGCGCCGAGGCGGAGAAGGAGCGGGTCCTGGCCGCCGCTCGGGCCGACGGGGTGCGCGCGGTCGGGCTCGCCGAGGCCGAGGCGGAGGCGGCGAAGCTGGCCGCGTACGCCGAACTGCCGCCGGAGGTGCTGCGGGCGCTGACGGTCCGGGACCTGGCCGGGCAGCTGCCGCAGATCGGGCAGCTCACCGTCACCCCCGACCTGGTCGCCGACCTGCTGGCCCGGCTGGGCCCGGCCCGATGAGCGGCATCGGGAGGCGGGGGACGCCCGCGTCGATCGGACCGGGCCCGGCGTGCCGCCCGGCCCTCACCCGGCGGCCGGCCCGGTGAGCGGCCCGGCGGCCGCCGGCGGGGCCGGCACGCTCGCCCCCCGGGTGGTGGTGGTCAGCCGGCGCAGCGAGCTGGACGAGCTGCTGGCCCGGCACGGCACCCGGGCCGCGGCGGCCTGGTACCTGCGGGAACGCGGCCGGGACCTGGCCGAGGTGGTGGACCGGCACGAGGCCCTGCAGGCCGCGCTGACCGCCGTCGGCGCGGCCGTGCCGGCCGACTGGCGGCGCGGCGCGGTGGACCGCGACGACCTGCCGCGGTTCCTCTTCGGACCGGAGGACGTGGTGGTCGCGGTGGGGCCGGACGGCCTGGTGGCCAACGTCGCCAAGTACCTGGTTGGGCAGCCGGTGATCGGAGTGGACCCCGAACCGGGCCGCAACGCCGGGGTGCTGGTCCGGCACCGGGCCGGGTCGCTCGCCGGCCTGCTGCCGGCGGTCGTGGCCGGCGCGGCCCGCACCCGACCCCGGACCATGGTCCGGGCCACCCTCGACGACGGCCAGGAGCTGGTCGGCCTCAACGAGGTCTACGTCGGACACGCCTCCCACCAGTCCGCCCGCTACCTGCTCGCGGTGCGCGAGAGCGGGCGGACCCGGCGGGAGCGGCACTCCTCCTCCGGGTTGGTGGTCGGCAGCGGTACGGGGGCGACCGGCTGGTGCGCGTCCATCGCGCGCGACCGTCCGGGTGCGCCGCCGCTGCCCGCCCCGGAGGAGGCCGCGCTCTGCTGGTTCGTCCGGGAGGCGTGGCCGTCCCCGGTCACCGGGGTCGACCTCACCGCGGGCCGGCTGGCCGGGGCCGACCGGCTCGACCTGGTCGCCGAGTCGGACGGGCTGGTGGCCTTCGCCGACGGCCTGGAGGCCGACCGCCTCACCCTCGACTGGGCCCAGCGCCTCACCCTCTCGATCGCCCCCACCCACCTGACCCTGGTCGACCCCTGACCACCCCCGCGCCGGGCCGGGCCTTGTTGATCATGAGGTTGGCGGCGATGTCGATCTCCTCGAGTGCCGCCAACCTCATGATCAACGGGGTGACCGCGTCGGTGGGGAGAGGGGGGTTGGGGGTTAGGCGCCGTCGTCGGCCAGGCGGTGGCGGTTGGCCTCGATCCAGGCGTTCAGGGCGGCCGGGTCGTCCGGGTCGACGCCGTCGGCCATCAGCTGGGCGACCGCGGCGGTGGCCGGGCTGCGCCGCTCGCCGGTGGTGTAGAGCCGGGCGAACTCCGGCACCATCTCCTCGATCGCCGCGTCGGTCTGCGCCGCCGCCGGCTCGGGCAGCCCGCGCTGGCGGGCGGCGTACGCGGCCCAGCCGCGCAGCACCCGGGGCAGCATCGCGGCGTCGTCCATGTCCAGCACGGCCCGCCGGTGCACCCAGTCCAGCAGGAACAACCCGGCCACCGCCGGGCTCCAGCGCAGCGGGTCGGCGTCCGGGAAGCTCGCCGCGTGGTCCAGCAGCAGGCTCAGGCAGAAGTGCAGGGACGCCAGCTCCGGGCCGTCGATGGTGTCCAGGCCGAACCGGGCCGCCTCCGGCGAGGCGAGGAACCGCCGGACCAGCTCCGTACGCTCGGCGTTGGAGAGCGGCTCGACGGCGTCCGGCGCGGCGGGCGGGACGGCACCGTGCGGCAGCAACGCCAGCCGCGCGCCGACCAGCGCCCGGTCGGTGGCCAGCGAGCCCTCGCCCGGCAACTCGCCGAGGTCGTCGGTGACCGCCAGGTGCCGGCTCACCTCGCCGTGCATGCGGGCCGGATCCTCCTCGCGGAACCAGGTCAGCTCGTCGCCGGCGCACATCTGCCGGACCTGCTCGAGGATCCGCTCGGCGGGACCGCCGACGAAGACGTCCTTGGTGATCCCGATGTTGTGGTCGACCAGGGCCACCAGCGCGTGCTCCGGGCCGCCGGCCGCGTCGTCGTAGGCGAAGGTGGCGAGGTAGGAGGTCTGGTCGCCGTACACGTCGCCGTACGCCCAGCTGCCGGTGAGGTGCACCTTGCCGAGCTGGCCGGACCAGGCCGGCGCGGCGGCGCCGGGGCGGACCCGGGCAGCCCCCTCGGCGTCGGGCACCAGGGCGGCGAAGACCGATCGGATGGTGGTGGCGGCGGCCGTACGGCGGCGGGAGGTGGCGACCAGGAAGCCGGCGACGAAGTCCCGGACGGCGCGGCTGCGGTCGGTCTCGGCGACCGCGTAGACGCTGCCGAGCAGCGCCGCGCCGAGCATCTCGGCGTCGAGGGCGGTGTCCAGCCTGGTCACGTCGCGTGCGGCGTGGAGCACCGCGTCGTAGGGGGTCTGGGGCGTGGCCATGCATCGACCCTACGCCGCCGGGCCGCCCCGGTCAGCGGTAGCGAGCCGAGCCGTCATCCGCGCGCCGCGGCCCGCAGCGCCTCCCGCGCCTTGGCGTAGGAGCCGAGCACCACCCGTACCGGGGCGAGGACGTACGTCTCGCCGACCGTCGCCACCGCGGCGGTCAGCCGCTGCTCGGCCCGCCAGCGGGCGCGCCGGGCGGCCCACCGGACGACCGGCCGGGTCAGCGCCGCGAGCAGCAACCCGGCGAGCAGGCCACCGAGGAGCAGCAGGGTCGGCAGCGGCACCACACCGACCGTGGGATTGTCCAGCGGGGGCAGTCCGAGCGCGCGCAGCGCGTAGCCCAGCGCGAGCCAGCCCAGGCCGACCAGCGCGGCGAGGGTGAGCAGCCACTGCACGCCACCCACCAGCCGCCACCAGACCGGCCGCCGGTCCATGCCCAGGTCGGCGCCGGCCACCGCCCGGTCCAGCGCGTCCGGCAGGTCGCCGAGGCGGGATCGCGCGGCCGCGATCACCGCGGCCGGCCAGTCGGCCGGCAGGTCGCCCCCGGTCCGGTCGGCCACCGACCGGATGGCCAGCCCGAGCGCGGACCGCTGGGCGGCGGTCGGGTCGGGCACGGAGGTCGCGGCCACCAGGCTCTCCGCCGGGTCGTCGTCGCCGCCGGGGCCGGCGGCGAGGTGCAGCCGGCGCAGCGGGTCGGGGCGCAGCCGCCGCCAGCCCCGGACCACCGGCCAGCCGGTGGCCGCGCCGGCCCGGTGCCGGTACGCCAGCTCGACCGCCTCCGCCACCGCCGGCACCCCGGCCGCGCCGGCCAGCGCCCGGTTCAGCTCGCGGACCGCCCCGGCGTCCGGCCCGGCGGCCGGCTGCTCCGGGCCGACCAGCTCGGCCAGCCCGACGACCACGCCGTCCACGTCGCCGGAGAGCCGGCGCAGCGCGGCCTGCCGTTCGGCCACGGTGCGCTCCAGCGCCTCGCGCAGCCCGACCATGCCGGCCGGGTCGATCGCGGTGGTGGCCAGCAGCGGCACGCCGCCGAGCCCGTCGGCGTCGAGCAGCCGGCGCAGGTCAGCCAGCACCCGCGGCAGCTCGGCCGGGGGCAGCCGGTCGGCCTGGTTGAGCACGACCAGGGTGACGTCCTTGTGCCGGTGGAACTCGCGCAGGTAGCTGGTGTGGATCACCCGGTCGGCGTACTTCTGCGGGTCGACCACCCAGACCACCAGGTCGACCAGGCCGAGCAGCCGGTCGACCTCCAGCCGGTGGGACCGCTGCACGGAGTCGAAGTCGGGCAGGTCGAGCAGGATCAGCCCGCGCAGGGTGGACTCGTCCTCGCCGTCCAGCGCGCTCTCCCGGACGAACCGGTGCCGGGGCAGCACGCCGATCCAGTCGAGCAGCCGGCTGCCGCCGTCCAGCGGCCCCCACACGCAGGCGTGCGTCACCCCGGTGGTGGGGCGGCGCACGCCGACGGGCGACAGCTCCAGCCGGGCCAACGCGTTGAACAGGCTGGACTTGCCGCTGCCGGTGGCTCCGGCGAGGGCCACCACGGTGTGGTCGCGGGAGAGCGCCAGTCGGGTGCCGGCCCGCTCGACCAGGGTGTGCGCGGCGACGAGCCGGGCGTCCGGCAGGTGACCGTCGACGAGGCCGAGGAACCGGCGGACCGCCTCCAGACGGGCGATCAGGTCGTCGGCGTCCACCCGCTGGTCGCCGCGGAACGCCTCGCGCATCCGCCCCACGATGTTGTTCACGCCTGTTCCTTCTCGGCGGGCAGGGCAGGCCCGGTCGGCTCGGCGAACCCGCTGCGGTGCCGGGCGACCTCCACCCGACCGGCGGCCCGGCGCAGCTCCGCGGCGGTGTCGGCGGCGGGCCGGGCCTGCTCGGTGCGGGCCAGGTAGCGGGCCGCCTCGTCGTCCAGCAGCGCCCGCACCCGGTCCAGCAGGTCGGCCCGGGCCCGGTTGGCGAGCGTACGCACGGCCTGGTCGCCGAAGATCGCCTGGAGCACGGCCTGCGCGGCGACCGTGGTGCCGGCCCCGGTGGCGACCTCCAGCCCGGTCGGGATGAACGCGGTCGAGGCGAACACCGCGATCATCACGGCCAGCCCGGTGGCGTTCACCGCGTACGCGGCGGTGCGGGCCACGAACCGCTTGTCGCCGCCCTCCACCCGGACCAGCTCCAGCACCGCGCGCTGCCAGTCGCGGACCATCCGCTCGGCCCGCTCGGGCAGGTCGTCGGCGGGGTGGGCGAGCGCCGGTTCGAGCAGCGCCGCCCCGGCCGGGTGCGCCTTCCACCCGGTGTACGCGTGCTCGGCCGCCTCGGCGGCGACCCCGCGCAGCAGGGTGACCAGCTGGGACTCGATCGCGGTGCGCAGCTCGGCGGCCGGGGCGGGCCGGCCGGTCACCGCCGCCACCACGCGGTCGCGCAGCCGGCCGATCCGCGCCTCCAGCGTGCGGAAGAACTCGCCGGTGCCGACGAACTCCTGCCACCGGGCGAGCACCTCGCCGCGGAGCAGCCGACCGTCGCGCAGCCCCTGCTCGACGGTCCGGTGCGCGCCCCGGTACGCGGCCCGGACCCGCTCGTCGAGCGCGTCGGCGGCGGCCACCTGTTCCTCGGCGGCGTCGGCGAGCCCCTCGACGGTGGGGTGCAGCGAGGCGAGCGCCCCGTCCAGGGTCTGCCGGACCACGGCCGCGCGGGCGTCCGCGTCGGCGGCCAGCCGGGCGAACCAGTCGGCCAGCGGCGCGGTGACCCGGTCGGGCAGCAGCCCCTGGCCGTCGACCCAGGTCTCCGGCAGCACGAAGAGCGGCGCCGCGCCGAGATCCTGGGCGGCGAGCATCTCGGACAGGTGGGCGGCGATCTCGTCGGCGGCCTCCGGCGGCACCCGGTCGAGCACCATGGCGATCACCGCGCCCCGGGACCGGGCGCTGCGCAGCAGCTCCCACGGGACCGCGTCGGCGTAGCGGGCGGCGGTGGTGACGAAGAGCCAGAGGTCGGCGGCGGCCAGCAACTGGCCGGCCAGCGCCCGGTTGGCGTCGACCACCGAGTCGATGTCGGGCGCGTCCAGGAAGGCCAGCCCGGCCGGGAGCGCGGGGGCGGTGACCAGGTGCAGGGTGCCCGGATCCTCGCTGGGCTCGTTGGTGCGGGTGAGGCCGGGCAGCAGCTCACCCTGGCGGAACCAGGCGGCGTCGGCCGGGTTGCAGACCAGCACCGGCGAGCGGGTGGTCGGCCGGAGCACCCCGGCGGCGCTCACCCGGGCCTGTACCAGGCTGTTGACCAGGGTCGACTTGCCCGCGCCGGTGGACCCGCCGACCACCACGAGCAGCGGCGCGTCGAGCCGGGCGAGCCGGGGGATGAGGTAGTCGTCGAGCTGGTCGGTGAGGGCGGCGCCGGTGCGCCGGGCCGGCTCGGCCGAGGGCAGGGCGAGCGGGAACCGGGCCGTCCCGATCGCGGCCCGCAGGCCGGCGAGCGCAGCGGGCAGGCTGTCGTCCCCGGTGGTGGCGGGCGGGTCCTCCCCGGCGTCCGTGGGGCCGGTGCGGGCTGCGACGGCGGGCGCGCCGGACTGGGTGGCGGGATCGCCGTGCGTCGTCACCGCTAAAGCGTGCCCGACCGACGCAAGGGAAGACAACTGATGAGTAGCTGTGTCGGACTTGCGTCAGCTCGACTCAACCCCGACTTGACGATCGCCGCCCGCGTGGCACTATTGAGCCAAGTTCACTCAACTTGTGGTGGGGTCGCCAGCGGGCGGCGCCCGCCGGACAGTTCAGCGGGCGGTGCCCGTCACCTGCTCAACGTAACGAAGCGAGGAAGCGAAGATGGCACGTGCGGTCGGTATCGACCTCGGCACGACGAACTCCTGCGTCAGCGTCCTGGAGGGCGGTGAGCCCACCGTCATCGCCAACGCGGAGGGCTCGCGGACGACCCCGTCGATCGTCGCGTTCGCCCGCAACGGCGAGGTGCTCGTCGGTGAGGTCGCCAAGCGTCAGGCGGTGACCAACCCGGACCGGACGATCCGCTCGGTCAAGCGGGAGATCGGCACCAACTGGTCCGTCGACATCGACGGCAAGAAGTACACCCCGCAGGAGATCTCGGCCCGCACGCTGATGAAGCTCAAGCGGGACGCCGAGGCGTACCTGGGCGAGCAGATCACCGACGCGGTGATCACCGTCCCGGCCTACTTCAACGACGGCCAGCGCCAGGCCACCAAGGAGGCCGGTGAGATCGCCGGCTTCAACGTGCTGCGGATCGTCAACGAGCCGACCGCGGCCGCGCTGGCGTACGGGCTGGACAAGGGCTCCAAGGAGCAGACGGTCCTGGTCTTCGACCTCGGTGGCGGCACCTTCGACGTGTCGCTGCTGGAGCTGGCCGAGGGCGTCATCGAGGTCAAGTCGACCAGCGGTGACAACCACCTCGGTGGCGACGACTGGGACCAGCGGATCATCGACCACCTGGTGAAGACCTTCCGTGGCGAGCACGGCATCGACCTGGCCCAGGACAAGATGGCCCTCCAGCGGCTCCGCGAGGCCGCCGAGAAGGCCAAGATCGAGCTGTCCGCCGCCACCACCACCAACATCAACCTGCCGTACATCACCGCCGGCGCGGCCGGCCCGCTGCACCTGGACGTGACGCTCAGCCGGGCCGAGTTCCAGCGGATGACGCAGGACCTGCTGGACCGCTGCAAGGGCCCGTTCGAGCAGGCCGTGAAGGACGCCGGGATCAAGGTCTCCGACGTCGACCACGTCATCCTGGTCGGCGGCTCGACCCGGATGCCGGCCGTCACCGACCTGGTCAAGCAGCTCACCGGCAAGGAGCCCAACAAGGGCGTCAACCCGGACGAGGTCGTCGCCGTCGGCGCCGCCCTCCAGGCCGGTGTGCTCAAGGGTGAGGTGAAGGACGTCCTGCTGCTCGACGTGACCCCGCTGAGCCTGGGCATCGAGACCAAGGGCGGCATCTTCACCAAGCTGATCGAGCGCAACACCACCATCCCGACCAAGCGCTCCGAGGTCTTCACCACGGCGGACGACAACCAGCCGTCGGTGCTGATCCAGGTCTTCCAGGGCGAGCGCGAGATCGCGTCGTACAACAAGAAGCTCGGCACCTTCGAGCTGACCGGTCTGCCGCCGGCGCCGCGTGGCGTGCCGCAGATCGAGGTCACCTTCGACATCGACGCCAACGGCATCGTCAACGTGCACGCCAAGGACCTTGGCACCGGCAAGGAGCAGAAGATGACGATCACCGGCGGCTCCTCGCTGCCGAAGGACGACATCGAGCGGATGCGCCGGGACGCCGAGGAGCACGCGGAGGAGGACAAGCGCCGCCGCGAGGAGGCCGAGACCCGTAACGTGGCCGAGGCGCTCCAGTGGCAGACCGAGAAGTTCCTGGCGGAGAACGGCGACAAGCTCCCCGCCGAGAACAAGGACCAGCTCAACGAGGCCCTCGGCGAGCTGCGCGGCGCGCTCGGCGGCAGCGACATCGAGAAGATCAAGTCGGCGCACGAGCGGCTGGCCCAGGTCTCCCAGCAGGCCGGTTCGCTGCTCTACGCCCAGCAGGCCGAGCAGCCGGGTGCGGCCGGTGCCGGTGCCGCGGGCGCCGGAGCGACCGGTGGTGCTCAGACCGGTGGCGCTCAGACCGGTGGCGCCGACGACGTGGTCGACGCGGAGATCGTGGACGAGGACAAGAAGTGACCTCACGCCTCGTGACCCGAACTCCACGCACAGGGATGAGGTAGCCGTATGACGGAGAAGCCACGAGCCGCCGACCCGGGCGACACCGGGCCGGCGCCGGGTGGCTCCGCGCCCGCCGAGCAGGCCGCCGGCGACAAGCCGCGGGTCGTCATCCGCAACAACCGCAAGATCAGCGAGACGGTCGAGCCGGACGCGGCCGCCGCCGACGCCGGGACGGACGTCCCGGCCGAGGGGCTGGTCGAGGAGGCCGAGGTGGTCGTCGACGAGATCGAGGTCGAGGCCACCCCCGCCGAGGGCTCGGCGCCGGGCGGTCCGCCGGTGGTGGACGCGCCGGCCGAGCCGGTCGAGGGCGGTACGGGCACCGGCAGTCCGCTCGCCGCCGAGCTGGAGGCGCTGCGCGCCGAGCTCGACGAGCGGACCCGGGACCTGCAGCGGGTGTCGGCGGAGTACGCCAACTACCGCAAGCGGGTGGACCGCGACCGGGGCCTGGTCACCGAGCAGGCCACCGGGGCGGTGCTGGCCGCGCTGCTGCCGATCCTGGACGACCTGGACCGGGCCCGCGAGCACGGCGACCTGGTCGGGCCGTTCGGCTCGGTGGCCGAGCAGCTGACCACGGCGCTCGGCAAGTTCGGGCTGACCGCCTTCGGCGAGCAGGGCGACCCGTTCGACCCGACCCGGCACGAGGCGGTGGCGCACCAGACCTCGGCCGAGGTCACCGAGCCGACCTGCGTGCAGATCATGCGGCGCGGCTACCAGATCGGTGAGCGGCTGCTGCGGCCGGCACTGGTCGGGGTCGCCGACCCGGAATAGCTGAATGGCAGACAGTGACCGGACCACCCCGCCCGCCGGCGTACGGCGGGCGGGGCGTCCGGGCCGTGTGGGCCGGGAGGGGGTGGACCGGTGAGTTCCAAGGACTGGATCGAGAAGGACTACTACGCCGTACTGGGCGTGGCGAAGGCCGCCTCCGCAGACGCGATCAAGAAGGCCTACCGGAAGTTGGCCCGGGAGTCGCACCCGGACCACAACCCGGGTGACCCGAAGGCGGAGGAGCGGTTCAAGGCCGTCTCCGAGGCGTACGCGGTGCTGGGCGACGACGCCAAGCGCCGGGAGTACGACGAGATGCGCTCGCTGTTCGGCTCGGGCGCGTTCCGGCGCAGTGCCCGGGGCGCCGGCCAGCCGGGCGGGATGCCGTTCGACGTATCCGACCTGTTCGGCGGCGCGGCCGGCGGCGAGCGCCGGTTCGGCGGCGCCGGTTTCCAGGACCTGTTCAGTTCGATCTTCTCCGGCGGGGCCAGCGGCGGGGCGGCGCCCCGGGGCCCGGCCCGGGGCCGGGACGTCGAGGCCGAGGTGGCGCTCGACTTCGGCGATGCCGTACGCGGGGTGACGCTCCCGCTGACGCTGCGCGCGCCCGGGGTCTGCGACACCTGCCACGGCAGCGGGGCCAAGCCCGGCACCCAGCCGCGCACCTGCCCGGTGTGCCAGGGTGCCGGCGTGACCACCCGCAACCAGGGGTCGTTCAGCTTCTCCGAGCCGTGCCGCAACTGCCAGGGCGTGGGCACGGTGGTGGAGGAGAAGTGCCCGGAGTGCCAGGGAACCGGCGGGGTCACCAAGACCCGTACGCTCAACGTCCGTTTTCCGGCCGGGGTGGCCGACGGCCAGCGGATCCGGCTGGCCGGGCGGGGTGAGCCCGGCGAGCGTGGCGGTCCGGCGGGCGACCTGTTCGTCCACGTGAAGGTCCGGCCGGACGAGCTGTTCGGGCGCACCGGCGACGACCTCACGCTGACGGTGCCGATCACGTTCGCGGAGGCGGTGCTCGGCACCGATCTGCGGGTACCCACCCTCGACGGCGCGGTGACCCTGCGGGTGCCGCCGGGCACGCCGAGCGGCCGGATCCTGCGGGCGCGGGGCAAGGGGGTGGTACGCCGCGACGGGCAGGCCGGTGACCTGCTGGTGACGCTCGACGTGGTGGTGCCGGCCAAGGTGTCCGACGAGGCGCGCGCGGCGCTGGAGACATTCGCCGCGCAGACCCCGCCGGCCGCCCGGGAACATCTCGACGCGCGGGTGCGTCGGTTCAGTTAGCTGGAGTGCACGCGGAGGTGAGTGGGATGTCGGGCGATTTCGTCGGCTCGGACGACCCTGCCTACGAGGCGAAGGTGCTGATGATCTCGGTGGCCGCGCGGATGGCGGGGATGCACCCGCAGACGCTGCGCCAGTACGACCGGCTGGGCCTGGTGCAGGCCGGCCGGGCGGCGGGCGGCGGTCGCCGGTACAGCGTCCGGGACGTGGTGCTGTTGCGCGAGGTGCAGCGGCTCAGCCAGGACGACGGGATCAACCTGGCCGGGGTCAAGCGGATCATCGGCCTGGAGCGGCTGCTGGAGCAGGCGCAGCAGCGGGTTGCGCAGCTGGAGGCGGAGCTGGACGCCGCGTACCGCCGGATCGCCGAGCTGGAGTCGCTGGCCCGCTTCCCGGGCCGCGACCTCGTGCCCACCAACCGCACCTCCACCGCGCTGGTGGTCTGGCGGCCCCGGCGGGGCCCCGAACGCTGACCACCGCTGACCCGGAGACCGCTACGCCGGCCCGGTCCGCTCGCCGGAATCCCGGCGCGGACCGGGCCGTCTCGGTTATGGTGCCAATAGGTCCTATCCGCTTAATCCGGACCTAACCTACCTACCCGGCGGGGGGCGCAGGTGGCGGAACCAGCGAAGAAGGTGGCGGAGCAGGCGGAGCAGCGACTCGACAAGGTGGCCGAGGCGGTCCGGGAGAAGTTCGACCAGCTCGCCGACGGTCGGTTCGCCGACCAGGTCGACCACGGCGTCGACAAGGGGCGGTCCGACACCCGTCGCCGGGAGCAGGGCGGACCGGTTCCCTGACGACCGGTACGCCGACGTGCGGGCCGGGACCCACGGGGGGTCCCGGCCCGTTCGCCGTCCGGACGTGCGGGCCGGGACGCGGTGACGCCGGGGCGGGGTCCCGGCCCGTTCGCCGTCCGGACGTGCGGGCCGGGACGCGGTGACGCCGGGGCGGGGTCCCGGCCCGTTCGCCGTCCGGACGTGCGGGCCGGGACGCGGTGACGCCGGGGCGGGGTCCCGGCCCGTTCGCCGTCCGGACGTGCGGGCCGGGACGCGGTGACGCCGGGGCGGGGGTCTCGGCCCGTCGCCGTGCTCAAGGCAAAGGGCTCAGCCGATGCGGCGGTTCTCGCGGACCAGGCCGCCTTCGCACCAGTCCCGGTAGACGAAGAGTTCCGGTCGGGCCAGCAGCACCCGGCTGTTGTGCGCCCAGGTGCGCATCGGCTCGTCGCCGTCCCGCTCGGCCTGCTCGACCAGCTTGCGGAAGCGCCGCTTCGGGTGGGCGCGGAAGTTCGTCCGGATGCCGTCGGCGGCGTAGATGTAGAGGCAGTGCAGCGCGAACCGCCGTGCCGGGCAACTCGGGTCCATCGCCAGGTCGAACAGCGTCATCACCAGCCGGTCACCGGAGACCAGCAGGTCCCAGTCCGGCGGCATGGAGGACAACGGGACGGAGTCCGGGTGGTAGGCCCACGCCCGCAACTCCGCCGGGGACGGGTCGACGGGGTTGGCGAACCCGTGGAACGTCGACTCCTGCACGCTCACCGGCCAACCTTCCGCTCTCGCCCGCGGGGAGCCCGCCCCCCGTGAACCCTGGCTGCTGGGGCGACACGGTAACGCGGTACCGGTGATCAGCGGTAGACCCTGGCGGCAGCAATTCGGCAACCGTTGGCTCGGCCGGGTCGGCCGTACGGCCGACCCGGCCGGCCGGGGTCAGTCCGGCACGGGCGCCGGCCGGGCCCGCTGCGCCGCGCCGCGCTGGCGCAACCAGCGCTTGAACCACGCGAAATCGGGCAGCCGGGCCAGCATCGGCCCGGTCACCACCGTGATCAGGACGTACGCCGTGGCGAGCGCCGCCAGCTTCGGCTCGACGCTGCCGGCGGCCACCGCGAGCCCCGCGATGACGATGGAGAACTCACCGCGCGGCACCAGCGCCAGGCCGGCCCGCCAGCGGCCGGGTTCGGCGATGCCGACCCGGCGCGCGGCCAGGTAGCCCGTGAGCGTCTTCGTCGCCATGGTGACGATGGCCAGCCCGAGCGCCGGCAGCAGCACCGGCGGGATGTCCCGCGGGTCGGTGACCAGCCCGAAGAAGACGAAGAACACGGCGGCGAAGAGGTCCCGTAGCGGGGTGAGCAGTTCGGTCGCGTGGTGCGCGACCGGCCCGGAGAGCGCGATGCCGACCAGGAACGCGCCGACCGCCGCCGAGACCTGGAGCTTGGCGGCCACGCCGGCCACCAGCAGCGTCATGCCGAGCACACCGAGCAGCAGCGCCTCCGGGTCCTTCGCCGACATGAAGGTGGAGATGGCGCCGCCGTAGCGGATGGCGAGCATCAGCACCAGCAGCACGGTGCCCACCGCGATGGCGAGCGCGATGCCGCCGCCCAGCAGGCCGGTGCCGGCCAGCACGGCGGTGACCAGCGGCAGGTAGAGCGCCATGGCCAGGTCTTCGATCACCAGGACCGAGAGGACCACCGGGGTCTCCCGGTTACCGAGCCGGCCCAGGTCGCCGAGAACCTTCGCGATCACGCCGGACGAGGAGACCCAGGTGATGCCGGCGAGCACCAGCGCGGCCACCCAGTCCCAGCCGAGCAGCAGCGCGAACGCCGCCCCGGGCAGCGCGTTGAGCAGCCCGTCGATCAGGCCGGCCGGGGCCGCGGAGCGCAGGTTGCCGACGAGTTCGCCGGCCGAGTACTCCAGGCCGAGCATCACCAACAGCAGGATCACGCCGATCTCGGCGCCGACGGCGAAGAACTCCTCGCTGGCGTTGAGCGGCAGCAGGCCGCCGTGCCCGAACGCGAGCCCGGCGAGCAGGTAGAGCGGGATGGGCGAGAGGCCGATCCGGCGGCTCAGCCGGCCGAGCAGGCCCAGCAGGAAGAGCAGCGCGCCGACCTCGACGAGCAGTGTGGTGGTCTCGTGCATCCGCGGCTCAGCCGTCCGGGTCACTGTCGGCGAGGATGGCGGTCACCCCGTCGAGACCCTGACGGGTCCCGACCACGACCACCACGTCGCCGGCGGCGAAGCGGAAGGACGGATCCGGCGAGACGATCACCTCGCCGTGGCGCAGCACCGCCACGATCGAGGCTCCCGTGCGGGTACGGGCCTTCGTGTCGCCGAGCTTCCGGTTGACGTACTTCGAGCCGGCCGGAATGGCGATCTGCTCGGTGAGCAGCCCGGCGGCCTGGTCACGCAGCCCGGAGAGCTGACCGAGCATCAGCGACGCGCCGAGGATGTCGGCCAGCGCCTCGGCCTCGTCGTCGGTCAGCGGGATGTCGGCCTGGCACGCATCGGGATCGTCCTGGTCGTAGAGGACGAGGTCACGACGGCCATTGCGGTGGGAGACCACTCCGAGCCGGCGCCCCGACTCCGTCACCAGATCGTGACGGACCCCGATGCCCGGCAGGGCGGTCTGTTCGACACGTACTCGCACATCGACAAGGCTACCGCTGTCCCGCCGCAGCAGATCTTGGTGCCAAATGGCCCCTCCAGGGGCCTTTTCCTACCAAGATCTACGACTTCTCCTCCGCGACGAAGACACCAACGCCTTCGAGTGTCTCGGTCAGCCCCGTCGCTCGGAGGATCATCATGGCCTTGCCGACCACGGTGTCCGACACGCCGTACTCCTTGCAGAGCTGCGATCGGCTCGGCAACTTCGTGCCCGGCGGCCACTCACCTGATTCGATCTTGTTGCGCAGCTCGTCTGCGAGCACCTGGTACTGCTGCTTGGGCATACACACTCCCCGGATGGCACGCCCATTCGACCACGCAAGCACCTCCAACCTCAAGCAATCGGTAGTTGGTCGTTGACCTACAACCGCCACCGATTGTAGGTTCCTGGTGAACGCTTCCGGATGGCACTGGGGCGCTCACCTGGCCGGGGCGGGCATCCCCCGTGATCCGTCCCGGCCCTGCTCCTTCCCCATACAGGCGCGGAGAGGACGAGAAGCGATGCTCGATCTGGCCCGGCACCGATGAGCGGGCGGTACGTCATCCATCTGCCGGTCACCGCGCCCGACCTGGCGCGGGCCAAGATGCTCGGCCGTACCGCCGGCCGGGCGCTGGCCTTCCTCGCCCACGTCGACCCCGGCGGCATCACCGTCTCGACGGAGGACAACCAGGGCGTACGCCACTGGGTCTTCTGCGACCGCCGGCTCGACGGCGGCCGGTGGTGCGTGCTGCGGGCCGACCACGAAACTCCCTGCACCCCGCGCCTGCCGCGCTGACCGGGCGCCGGCGCCCCGGCCCGACGGCGACCAGCGTGATGTCGCAGACGATTCAGCGCGACAGCGCGTGCCCGCCCCGGCAGCTCACCGGGGCGGGCACGGTCACGCGCGTGGTCAGCTCAGGCTGGCGAAGAAGGCGCGGATGTCGTCGACCAGGACGTCCGTCGCCTCGTGTGCGGCGTAGTGGCCACCGACGTCGCCGCGCCCCTCGACGTCCGCCTGGTACGCCGTCCAGCGCACGATGTTGGCGTGGTCGCGCTCGGCGAAGCGGCGGATCGACTGGAAGTCGCCGGGGAACATGGCCAGCGCGGTCGGCACCGTGGTCGGGCCGGCGGGCTGCTCGCCGGCGTGCGCGTCCTCCCAGTAGAACCGCATGGCCGAGGCGGCGGTGCCGGTGAACCAGTAGAGCGCCACGTTGGCCACCACGAACTCGTCGTCGAGGCTCTCGTCGAAGAGTTGGGCGTTCCAGGCGAGCAGCCCGACCGGCGAGTCGGCCAGCGCGAACGCCAGGGTCTGCGGCTGCTGGCTGTGCACCTGGTTGAAGGAGAACTTGTTCTCGTAGAACCACTGGAGGTGCTTCAGCGCCGCCTGGTCGGCCTCGGAGAGGCCGGCGAACTCGGCCGGGTCGCCGGACGGGAACGAGAAGATCTGGGTGACGTGCACGCCGAGCACGTGTTCCGGGTCGAGCCGGCCGAGCTCGGGGGAGATGAGCGAGCCGCCGTCGTTGCCGACCGCGCCGTAGCGCTCGTATCCCAGCCGGCTCATCAGCTCGGCCCAGGCGCGGGCGGTGCGGTAGCGGTTCCACCCGGCCTCGCCGGTCGGGCCGGACCAGCCGAAACCCGGGATCGACGGGATGACCAGGTGGAACGCCGGCGCCGCCGGGTCGGCCGGCTCGGTGAGCGGGCCGATCACGTCCAGGTACTCCAGCACCGACCCGGGCCAGCCGTGGGTGAGCACCAGCGGGGTGGCGTCCGGCCGGGACGACCGGACGTGCAGGAAGTGGACCCGCTGGCCGTCGATCTCGGTGAGGAACTGCGGGTGGGCGTTCAGCCGCGCCTCGACCGCCCGCCAGTCGAACGCCTCCAGCCAGTAGGTGGCCAGGCCGCGGACCCGGTCGGTGGTCATCCCGTACGCGCCGCCGGCGCCGGGCAGCTCGCCGGGCCAGATGGTCCGGCGCAGCCGGTCGGCCAGGTCGTCCAGGGCGGCCTGCGGGATCTCGACGCGGAACGGGCGGATGGCGGTGCCGGTCATGGCTACTCCTTCAGAACGGAATGCTTCGTTCCGTTCCAACATAGCAGAGCGGAACGATCCGTTCCACTGTTAATCTGGACCCATGCCGAACCCGACCGGAACGACCGCCGCGCCGCTGGCCGGCCGTCGCGCGCAGGCCGCCCGCAACGACGCGGTGATCCTGGAGGCCGCGCGCGCCGTCTTCCTCGACGACCCGAAGGCGCCGATCGCCGCCGTCGCCGAACGCGCCGGCGTCGGCATCAGCGCCCTCTACCGGCGGTACGCGGGCAAGGAGGACCTGCTCCGCCGGCTCTGCCACGACGGGCTGCGCCGCTACGTCGCCGAGGCCGAGGCGGCGCTCGCCGAGCCGGACGGCTGGCAGGGCTTCGCCGGTTTCCTGGAGCGCGTCGTCGAAGCCGACGTGCACTCGCTCACCGTCCACCTGGCCGGCACCTTCACCCCGACCGAGGAGATGGGCCGGGACGCGCTGCGCGCCAACGAACTGACCACCGCGCTGGTCGAGCGGGCCCACGCGGCCGGGCGGTTGCGGCCCGACGTGGTGACCCAGGACGTCGGGCTGCTGCTGGAAGGGTGCGCCGCGCTGCGCGTACCGGATCCGGAGCGGACCCGGCAGTTGCGCCGCCGCCACCTGGCGGTGCTGCTGGCCGGCCTGGCCGTGACCGACCCGCCGCTGCCCGGCCCGCCGCCGGCGGCCGGCGAGTTCGACTGGCGCTGGCGACGCCGCGAGTGACTCAGCTCACACCGCCAGGGTTGAGCGGAATAGGCTCAACTCTGGTTGTGTCCTTCCCAGTGGACACGCCGATCCGGGGGAGCCCATGAACACGGAACGCCTCACCACCAAGAGCCGCGAGACCATCACCGGTGCCGTCGCGCTGGCGAACCAGCGCGGCCACGCCACCGTGGAGCCCTGGCACCTGCTGCTGGCACTGCTGGACACCGAGGGGTCGACCGCCGCCGGCCTGCTGCGCGCCGTCGGGGCCGACCCGGCCGAGCTGCGCCGGGTCGCCCAGCGTTCGGTCGACGCGCTGCCTGCCGCGCGCGGCTCCAGCATCGCCGAGCCGACCCTGGCCCGCGAGTTCGTCAACGCCATCGGCGCCGCCGAGCAGATCGCCCGCCCGCTGGGCGACGAGTACACCTCGACCGAGCACCTGCTGGCCGGCCTGGCCCGGGTGGGCGGCGCGGTGTCCGGCGCGCTGAAGTCCGCCGGCGCCACCGAGGAGAACCTGGTCGCCGCCTTCCCGACCGTGCGCGGCGGGGACCGGCGGGTCATCACCGCCGACCCGGAGCAGACCTACCAGGCCCTGGCCAAGTACGGCGTCGACCTGACCGCCAGCGCGCGGGACGGCAAGATCGACCCGGTGATCGGCCGGGACTCCGAGATCCGCCGGGTGATCCAGGTGCTGTCCCGGCGTACCAAGAACAACCCGGTGCTGATCGGCGAGCCCGGGGTGGGCAAGACCGCGATCGTGGAGGGTCTGGCCCAGCGGATCGTCGCCGGCGACGTGCCGGAGTCGCTGCGGGACAAGAAGCTGGTCTCGCTCGACCTCGGCGCGATGGTGGCCGGCGCGTCCTACCGGGGCCAGTTCGAGGAGCGGCTGAAGTCCGTGCTGGAGGAGATCAAGAACTCCAACGGCCAGGTCATCACCTTCCTCGACGAGCTGCACACCGTGGTCGGCGCGGGCAAGGGCGAGGGCTCGATGGACGCCGGCAACATGCTCAAGCCGATGCTCGCCCGTGGCGAGCTGCGGATGGTCGGCGCGACCACGCTGGACGAGTACCGCGAGCACATCGAGAAGGACCCGGCCCTGGAGCGGCGCTTCCAGCCGGTGCTGGTCGGCGAGCCGACCATCGAGGACACCATCGGCATCCTGCGCGGCCTGAAGGAGCGCTACGAGGTGCACCACGGCGTACGGATCACCGACGCCGCCCTGGTCGCCGCCGCCAGCCTCTCCGACCGCTACATCACCGACCGGTTCCTGCCGGACAAGGCGATCGACCTGGTCGACGAGTCCGCGTCCCGGCTGCGGATGGAGATCGACTCCCGCCCGGTCGAGGTGGACGAGATCGAGCGGGCGGTGCGCCGGCTGGAGATCGAGGAGATGGCGCTGGCCAAGGAGCCGGACGCCGCCTCCGCCGAGCGGCTGGAGCGGCTGCGCAAGGAGCTGGCCGACAAGCGCGAGCAGCTCACCGCGCTCTCGGAGCGCTGGCAGCTGGAGAAGAGCCACATCACCAAGCTCTCCACCGCCAAGGAGGAGCTGGAGCGGCTCTCCGGCGAGGCCGAGCGCGCCGAGCGCGACGGCGAGCTGGAGCGCGCCGCCGAGCTGCGCTACGGCCGGATCCCCGCCCTCAAGGCCGACCTGGCGAAGGCGGAGGAGGAGCTGGCCCGGCTCCAGGCCGACGGCGCGATGCTCAAGGAGGAGGTCGGCGCGGACGACATCGCCGCCGTGGTGGCCTCCTGGACCGGCATCCCCGCCGGCCGGCTGCTCGAGGGCGAGACGGCCAAGCTGCTCCGGATGGAGGATTCGCTGGGTTCCCGGGTGGTCGGCCAGGGCGAGGCGGTCGCCGCGGTCTCCGACGCGGTGCGCCGGGCCCGGGCCGGGGTCGCCGACCCGGACCGCCCGACCGGCAGCTTTCTATTCCTCGGCCCGACCGGTGTCGGCAAGACCGAGCTGGCCAAGGCGCTCGCCGAGTTCCTCTTCGACGACGAGCGGGCCATGGTCCGCATCGACATGAGCGAGTACGGCGAGAAGCACTCCGTCGCCCGCCTGGTCGGGGCCCCGCCCGGGTACGTCGGCTACGAGGAGGGTGGCCAGCTCACCGAGGCGGTGCGCCGCCGACCGTACTCGGTGATCCTGCTCGACGAGGTGGAGAAGGCCCACCCGGACGTCTTCGACATCCTGCTCCAGGTGCTCGACGACGGCCGGCTCACCGATGGCCAGGGCCGCACGGTGGACTTCCGCAACGCGATCCTGATCCTCACCTCCAACCTCGGGTCGTCGGTGATCAGCGACCTGACGCTGGCCGAGGAGCAGCGCCGCGAGGGCGTCCTCGCGGTCGTCCGCTCGCACTTCAAGCCGGAGTTCCTCAACCGGCTGGACGACATCGTGGTCTTCGCCGCGCTGCTCGGTGACGACCTGCGAGCCATCGTGGACATCCAGCTGACCCGGATGCGCCGGCGGCTGGCCGACCGCCGGCTGGGCCTGGAGATCACCGAACCGGCCCGGGGGTGGCTCGCCGAGCACGGGTACGACCCGATCTACGGCGCCCGACCGCTGCGCCGCCTGGTCCAGTCCGCCATCGGCGACCAGCTCGCCAAGGCCCTCCTGGCCGGCCAGATCCGCGACGGCCAAACCGTCAAGGTCGACCTGGCGGACTCGAAGGACTCCCTAACGGTCTCGGCCGCCTGACCCACCCCTGACCCACCCCTGAGCCACCCCCGTTGATCATGAGGTTAGCGGCAGTTACGGAGATCGAAGTCGCCGCTAACCTCATGATCAACCCGGTGGACAGGGGTGGGGCGGGGGTGGGTGGGGAAAGAGTGGGGCATGGTCGGGATTGGGAAGAGGGAGTGGGAGCGGGAGCTGGCGGCGGCGGTCGAGGAGCTCGCGCGGGCGGACACGGTGGCGTTCGGCGGGGTGGGGATCGCGGGCACGCTGCTGCCGGCGACCGAGGCGTACCGGCGGGTGGAGGCGGCGCTGGCCGAGCACCCCGAGCGGGTACGCGAGCACCTCGACCGGTTGCTCGACAAGGGCTCGCCGGCCGGCCGGGCGTACGCGGCGACGTTGCTGACCCGGCTCGACCCGGCGGCCGGCCGGGCGGCCTGGTCGGCGCTGCGGGACGACGGGGGCGAGTTCAGCACGTTCAGCGGCTGCGTCATGGGCCGCGCCGCACTGCGTGAGTACGCCGCGGAGCGGCTGGCCGAAGCATGATCCTTTCGCCGGCCGGGGCTGCCCGATCGGGCGTGCCGGTGCCGGCCGGGCATCCGTACGTTGCGTGGCATGACCCCGCCCGCCGGCGCGCCGGCACGTCCGCCCCGTCCGGCCACCGTCACCATCGCCTTCTGGCTGCAACTCGCCACCGTGCTGGTCCTGCTCGCGCTGGTCGCACTGGTGGTCACCGAGGCGGTGCGCTGGGACGGCGAGATCGACCGGGCGGTGCGGCTGGTGCCGGACGCCGACCCGGACGAGGTGAGCGCCGAGCGCTGGATCAGCGTCACCGGGGCGGTGGTGCTCGGGCTGCCCACCCTGCTGCTCGCGCTCTGGCTGGCGGCCACCGCGCTGCCGGTGCGCCGCGGCGGCAACACCGCCCGGATCCTGGTATTCGTGGCCGGCGGCGCACAGCTGCTGATCTGCTTCGCCCAGGGCTGCACGGGCGGGTTCGTCTTCCCGCTGCTCTTCGCCGCCGGCTTCGAGGACGAGCCCTATCTGGAGGACGCCCCACCGGAGCCGCCCACCGGGGGGCCGGACCCCTGGGCCGAGTCGCGCTTCCAGGAGGCCCTCTACGGCAGCCCCGATCCGTTCGACGCGGTGCTCTTTCCGGCGGCCGGGATCGGGGTGCTGACCGTGTTCCTGCTCACCGCGGCGGTGGTGCTGCTGTTGGCGTTGCCGCCGGCCAGCCGCTGGTTCGTCCCCCGCGCCGCCACGCCGCCGCCGCCGTATCCGCTCGCCTATGCCCCCGCGGGTTACGCCGGGTACCCCGCCCCCGCTGGATACGGCGTTCCCGCTGGTTACGGCGTTCCCGCCGGGCCGGCTGGATCCGGCATGGCCGCCTACCATCCGCCGCCCGCCGGCCACCAGGTCCCGCCCGGCCACCCGGTCCCGCCGGGCTACCCGGTCCCGTCCGGCTACCCGGTTCCGCCCGGCTACCCGGTTCCGCCCGGCTACCCGGTCCCGCCGGACTACCCGGTTCCGCCCGGCTACCCGGTTCCGCTCGGCTACCCGGTCCCGCCGGGCTACCTGATCTGCCCCGACCCCGCAGCGCACCTGGCCCGCCCGCCCGCCGCGCCGCCCGCCGCACCCGGCACGCCGCCGAGCCCGCCGGGCAACCCGTGGATGGCGCCGGCTCCGCCCGCGGAACCGCCGACCACCCCCGCCGACCCGTCGCCCGCGCCGCCGACCTCCCCCGATCCGACGATCGCACCGGCCGGTCCGACCACCACACCGGCCGGTCCGACCACCACACCGGCCGGCCCGGACGGTTCGGCGGGGCGGCCCGGGGACGCGCGGTAGCCGGGCGGTCACCGGTGCGGCAGGCGATGTCCCGACGTGCGCGGGGTTGTTACCGTCTCCGCCGACGTACCTGGGGAGGTGGTCGGTGAACGGGTCGGTGGCGTACCTGGCGGCGGCGCTGGGCTGCCTGGTCGGGGTGGCCGGTGTGGTGGTCGCCGTGGTGGCCCTGCGCCGCTCCCGGTCCCGCCCGGCGGGGCGGGCCGTTCCGGGCGACCCGCTGCGCGACCGGGACGCCGACGCCCTGCGTGGCGACCCGCGCCGGCTGCGGCCCGGCGACCTCGTCGAGATCCGGCAGGTGACGTACGCGGTGCGCGGCACGATCCGGCTGGTCGAGGGGGGCTGGAGCTGGGCCGAGCACCTGCTGGACGACGCGGGTGGCGTACGCCGCTGGCTCTCCGTCGAGGAGGACCCGGAACTGGAACTGGTGCTCTGGACCGCCGAGCCGGCCGCCACCGTCACCCCCGGCGCCCCGACCATCGACTTCGCCGGCCGCCGCTACACCTGGAACGAGTCCGGGCAGGCCCGCTACACCGCCGTCGGCACCACCGGCCTCGACCCGAACGGCACGATGCGCTACCACGACTACCAGGCGCCCGGCGGCACCCGGCTCTCCTTCGAGGCGTACGGGGAGGCGGGCTGGGAGGTGGCCCAGGGCGAGGTGCTGCACCGCCCCGAGGTGATGATCTACCCGCAGGCCGGGGCGGCCGAGTGATCGTCACCCTGCACGCCCCGTACGTCGACACCAGCGCGGCCGACCTCAGCCTCGCCCTCGACGACGTCGAGCGGCCCGCGCTGCACGTGCTCGACCTCGACCTGCCCGACGGCGTCCGGCTGCGGCTGCGCCTGCTCGGCGCCTCGCACCAGGTGGTGCTCCGCACCCCCGGCGCGGCGCTGACCGAGACCGTCGCCTGCCTGCCCGGCCGGCCGCCCGAGCTGCCCGGCGTCGTGCACGACGAGGCGACCGGCTACCGGTTCACCGCCACCGTGCTGCGGCCCGCCGCCGGCGGGCTGAGCGAGCGGGTGGCCGCTCTCCGGGCCGACCTCGCCGACGACCCGTACGCGCTGGTCGGGGTCTTCCCCGGCGACCCGGACGCGGTGACCGCGCTGTCGGTCCGGCCCGACCCGCCGGGCGGCGCCCTCGGCTGGCGCACCTGGCACGCGTATCCCCAGACCAACGAGCTGGTCCTGACCGAGACGGTGGTGGCACTGCGATGACGTACCGACGGTGGTTCGTGGTGGGGGTGGCGTTCGCCGTCGTCGGCGCGCTGATCGCCGGGTTCGCCATCTTCTACGGCAACTTCTCGCCGCGCGGCTACGTGGAGGACCGGTACACCCGGGCGGCCAGCCGGGACCTCGGCGCGGACGCGGTGGCGTACACCTCGCCCCGGTCGCCGAGCCAGGTGGCCGAGGAGGTCACCGACGCGTGGCAGCCGGCCGACCAGTACGTCGACGGCAGCGGCGTCTACCTGCGCTACGACGACGACTCGGTGGTCATCCTGCCGATCGCCACCGGCTCGCTGATCCTGCTCGAACGGCTGGGCACCGCCTACCCGCGCTACCACTCCACGGTCGGCAGCCACTGGGGCTGGGGGCGCGGCAGCACCGTCCGGGGCGGCGGCCCGGGCAGCGGCAAGTAGCCAGCCCCCAGCGCTCCGCACGCGGCACGTCGACCCCCTCACCCTGGAGAACCCTGTGCAGACCCTCGTCACCGATCTGCTGGTCACCCTCGCCTACGGGGTGGTCGGCGTCCTGCTGATGGGCCTCGGCTACGTCCTGGTGGACGTCGCCACGCCCGGCAAGCTCCACGAGCTGATCTGGAACGAGCGCAACCGCAACGCCGCGCTGCTGCTCGCCTCCAACCTGGCCGGCGTGGGCATCATCGTGGTCGCCGCGATCGCCGCCAGCGAGGACGACTTCCTGCTCGGCCTCGCCGGCACGGCCGCGTACGGCATTCTCGGGCTGCTCATCATGGCGGCGGCGTTCCTGCTGCTCGACGCGGCGACCCCGGGCCGGCTCGGCGAGCTGCTGGTCGACCCGGAGCCGCACCCCGCGGTCTGGGTCTCCGCCGTCGTCCACCTCGCCGCCGGCGCGATCATCGCCGCCGCGATCAGCTGATGGCGGGCAAGCCGGCCGCCGGACCGACCACGAAGGACAGGTGGAAGGGCATCTCGGTCGTCGTCACCGTGGTCCTGGTGGCCGGCGGCTTCTGCCTGGCCGGCGCGCTCGCCGACGGCGACGACAGCACCGTCGTGCCGCCGCCCACCGCCACCGAGCGCGCCGACACCGTGCCGCTGCTGCAACGCGCCCGGCAGAGCCAGGGCGTCTGCTACGGCTGGCGGCTGGAGGACGGCGCCGACGTGGTGAGCGTCGGCTCGAACCTGGGCGACGGAGTCGCCGCCGAGGACAACCGGCAGTGCCCGCGCTTCGTGCAGGTGGTCGCCGACATCAGCTACACCTCGGAGAGCAGCGAGGCGGAGGACCACGCGTACATCGGGGTGGAGGGCTCCGCCGACTTCGCCCGGGGCGACCTGGCCGACGTCGACTCGGGGCTGACCCGGTTCGGGCTCACCGAGGACGCCTTCCTCGACGACCCGGGCTGGGCGGTCACCCGCGCCGCGGTCAGCCTGCCGCTGCTGCTCGCCGAGACCGGCGCGGTCGGCCCGGCCCCGGTGAACACCGCGGCCCCGGCCGCGCCGCCGGCCCCGCTGCCGGCCGCCGGCAACGACCTGTGGCGGGACCGCTGGGGCTGGTTCCTCGGCGCCGCCGGGCTGCTGCTGGTCACCGCGCTGCTGGTCACCGTCGGCCTCGTCCAGCGCCGCCGCGCCGCCGCCCCGTCCGGCAAGGGTCAGCCCACCGGACAGCGCCGCGCCGCCGCGCCGTCCGGCCAGGGCCAGCCCGTTGGGCGTACGCCGGAGCGAGGGTGACCGCCGAGGCGCCGGCGCACCCGCGCTGGCGGCTGGCCCGGGCGGCGGTGCTGCTCGCGGTCTTCGTCTGCGCCGCCTGCGGCCTGGTCTACGAACTGGCCCTGGTCGCCCTCGGCAGTTACCTGATCGGCGACACGGTCGGCCAGGCGTCGATCGTGCTGGGCGTGATGGTCTTCGCGATGGGCGTCGGCGCGCTCGCCGCGAAGCCGTTGCAGCCCCGGGCGGCCGCCGCGTTCGCCGCCGTCGAGCTGGCCCTGGCGCTGCTCGGCGGCCTGTCGGTGCTCGGCCTCTACGCCGCCTTCGCCTGGCTCGACCTCTACGGGCCGGCGCTGGTCGGCACCGCCTTCGTGCTCGGGCTGCTGATCGGCGCGGAGATCCCGCTGCTGATGGTGCTGCTGCAACGGATCCGGGAGCAGGCGGCCGGCAGCGCGGTGGCCGACCTGTTCGCCGCCGACTACGTCGGCGCGCTGCTCGGCGGGCTGGCCTTCCCGTTCCTGCTGCTGCCGGTCTTCGGCCAGCTCAAGGGGGCGCTGGTGGTGGGGGCGGTGAACGCCGCCGCCGGGCTCGCGCTGGTCTGCACGGTCTTCCGGCGCGAGCTGAGCCGCCGGGCGCGCGTCGCGCTCGGCGCCGGCACCGTCGCGGTCGCGCTCTGCCTCGGGTACGCGTGGGTGACCGCGCACGACTTCGAGCTGACCGCCCGCCAGCAGCTCTACCGCGACCCGGTGGTGCACGCCGAACGCAGCCGGTACCAGGAGATCGTGCTGACCCGCTCGGTCAACGAACCCGGCCGCAGCGGGACCGACCTGCGGCTCTACCTCAACGGCGACCTCCAGTTCAGCTCCGTCGACGAGTACCGCTACCACGAGGCGCTGGTGCACCCGGTGCTGAACGGGGCGCGCGGCGAGGTGCTGGTGCTCGGCGCCGGGGACGGGCTCGCGGTCCGTGAGCTGCTGCGCTACCCGGACGTCCGGCGGGTCACCGTGGTCGACCTGGACCCGGCGGTGGTCGCGCTGGCCCGCAGCGAGCCACAACTGCGCCGGCTCAACGGCGGCGCGCTCGACGACCCCCGGGTGCGGGTGCTGCACGCCGACGCGTTCACCTGGCTGCGCACCGCGGCCGAGCGGTTCGACGCGGTGGTGGCGGACCTGCCCGACCCGGACGAGACGGCCACCGCCAAGCTCTACACCGTCGAGTTCTACGCGCTGGTGCGCGCGGTGCTCGCCGAGGGCGGCCGGCTGGTGGTGCAGTCCGGGTCGCCGTACTTCGCGCCCCGGTCGTACTGGTCGATCGAGGCGTCACTGCGAACGGCGGGCTTCGCCACCACGCCGTACCACGTGGACGTGCCCTCCTTCGGTGACTGGGGCTTCCTGCTCGCCGCGCCCGGCGCCACCCCGCCCGCGCTGGCGCTGCCGGCCGACGCGCCGTCGCTGCGCTTCCTCGACGCGGCGACCCTGGCCGCGGCCGGCGCCTTTCCCGCTGACCGGCACCGGCTGGACGTGCCCGCTTCCACCCTGTTGCAGCCCCGGGTGCTGGAGTACGCCCGCGCGGAGTGGCGCGGCTACTGACGCCCCGGCGGGTCCCACCGCCGCGGCATGCCCCGGTGGCCCGTTGTCGATACGGTGTGGGCGCGATCTAGGGAAGGGAGAATCGTGGTCGACACCCAGAACCCGCCGGCCCGGTCACGGCCGGGCGTGGTGACGATTTCCAGCTACCTGCTGATTCTGTTCGCCGTCCTCCAACTGATCGGCCTCATCGTCACGCTCGCCACCCTCGGCACCGTGCGGGAGGTGCTGGATGAGGCCTACCGCGGCACCTCGGCCAACGGCATGCAGAACCTGGCCGACTTCACCATCGCGGTCACCATCGGCACCGCCATCTTCCTGGTGCTGCTCTCGGTCGCGCTCGCCGTGCTCGGCGTGTTCAACAACCGGGGCAGCAACGGCTCGCGGATCGCCACCTGGATCCTCGGTGGCCTGCTGGTCTGCTGCTCGGGCGGTGGCCTGCTCACCGGCCTGGCCGGCGGCGGTTTCGGCGGCTCGCCCGGTACGACCAACGGCGACGCACCCAGCCCGGAGGAGATCCAGCGCCGGCTCGACGAGGCGCTGCCCGGCTGGGTCACCCCGGTCACCACCCTGCTCGGCGTGCTGGGCCTGCTCGCCCTGCTCGCCGCGCTGATCCTGCTGGCGCTGCCGAAGGCCAACGAGTTCTTCCGCAAGCCGAAGCAGGGGTGGGAGCCGCCGGTGCCCGGCGCGACCTACCCCGGCTACCCGCAGGGCGGCGGCGAGCCCGGCTACCCGCAGACCCCGGGCCAGCCGGGTTACCCTGCCACCCCGGGCTACCCACCGCCCGCCGGCCAGCCGGGTGGCGCGGCCCAGCCGGAGCAGCCGGGCGGCCCGCAGCAGCCGGGCGGCCCGCAGCAGCCGGGCGGGCCGGAGCAGCCGGGTGGACAGCCCGGGTCGGACCGCCCCGGCCCGACGCCGCCGGTGAGCTGACCCGCGGATAACAACGACGCCGACGGTCCCTCCGAGTAGGTTGCATCCCGTCGCCTACCGGAGGGACTCGTCGTGTCGTATCCCGATCAGGCCCCGGCCCGCCGCCCGGCCGTCGTCGTGCTGGCCGCGGCGGTGCTGGCGGTGATGGCGCTGGCCGCGGTGGCGTACGCCGTCGCCGGCCTGCTCGCCCTCGGCGGCGCCGTCGCGGAGTTCCGGTCGGCGGCCACCGGCACGTCGGCCGGGCCCGGCGAGATCGACGACGTGGCCACCCTGCTGCGGGTGTCCACGGTGCTCACCGCGGTGGTGAGCCTGCTGGTCGGCCTGCTCCTGGTCGGGATGGCCCTCGGCCTGCTCGCCGGCCGGTCCGGTGCCCGCGTCGGGACGTGGGTGGTCAGCGGGTTGGGCCTGCTCGGCGGCTGCTGCGCACTGGCGGTGCTGGTCGGGCAGCGGGCCGCCCCGCTGCGACTCGGCGCCGACGAGCGGGCCACCGCCGAGCTGCTCGCCCTGCTCGGCGACGCCCAGCCGCCCTGGTGGCTCCCGCTCAACGCGGGGCTTTCGGTCGGCCAGGTGCTCGGCTACGTTGTGGTGGCCGCGCTGCTGGCCCTGCCGGCGGCGAACGCGTGGTTCCGCCGGCCTCCGCCGGCCGGGCCGACCGCTCGGCCGCAGCCGCCCGCGGCGCCCTTTGCGCCCCCGTACCCGCCCAGGTGAGGCCCCGTGACCGTCGACCAGCCCGGCACCGAGCGACGGGCGCTGATCACCGGAGGCACGGCCGGCATCGGCGCCGCCTTCGCCCGCCGACTCGCCGCCGACGGCTGGCACCTGGTGCTGGTGGCGCGGGACGCCGCCCGGCTCGCCGAGACGGCCGCCGAACTGACCGGCCGGCACGGCCGGGAGGTGGAGACGATCCCCGCCGATCTGTCCACCGACGACGGTTGCGCGCTGGTGGAACGCCGGCTCGTCGCGGAGCCCCCCGTCGAGCTGCTGGTCAACAACGCCGGGATCAGCCTGAACACCCCGTTCCTGCGATCGTCCGCCGAGGACGAGACCCGACTGCTCCGGCTCAACGTGCACGCGGTGCTGCGGTTGACCCTGGCGGCGCTGCGGCCGATGACCGAACGGCGGCGCGGGGCAGTGATAAATGTCTCTTCCGTCGCCGGTTTCGGTGCCGTGATGCCGGGGTCGACGTACTCCGCCAGCAAGGCGTGGGTGACCAATTTCAGCGAGTCGGTGGGCCAGTCCGCCCGCCCGTTCGGCGTGCGCGTGATGGCGCTCTGCCCCGGCTACACCCGCACCGAGTTCCACGACCGGGCCGGCATCAACATGTCCAAGACGCCGGAGTGGATGTGGCTGCGCGCCGACGACGTGGTCGACGAAGCCCTTCGTGACCTGCGGAAAGGCAAGCTGGTCAGCATCCCGGCGTGGAAGTACAAGCTGGCCGTGGCGGGGCTGCGGCACGCGCCGCGGCGGCTGCTCGAGGTGGTCGCCCGGGACACCCGGGGCCGGATCGGCCGCGAGAACGGCTGACGCCCGGCGTCGGGGTCGACCGCTGTCGTTTCCGGCCGGGCCTCCGGCCGCGTACCGCGCGCGGTCGCTCAGCGTAGCCGGACATCGCCACCCGTCTTTCGCCCGCACGGTGGACCCGGGTGGGCCCCGCACGCGGCTCCCAGACTTCCGCAGTACCCTCTATCGCCATGGGGGCCCACGACGACCTGCGTAAATTCATTACCGACCTGGCTGTGGTCCATGGACGGGTGGTGCTTTCCTCGGGGCGTGAGGCGGACTGGTACGTGGATCTGCGGCGCGTCACGCTCCATCACCAGGCTGCGCCGTTGGTCGGCCGGGTGATGCGTGACCTCACCGCCGACTGGGCGTACGACGCGGTGGGCGGGCTGACCCTCGGCGCGGATCCGATCGCGCTGTCGATGCTGCACGCCGCGTCCGAGAATGATCGCCCGCTGGACGCCTTCGTGGTCCGCAAGGCGGGCAAGGCGCACGGCCTGCAGCGTCGGATCGAGGGACCGGACGTGGCCGGGCGCCGGGTGTTGGCGGTGGAGGACACCTCCACCACCGGGGGGAGTGTGTTGACCGCCGTCGAGGCTCTTCGCGAGGCCGGGGCCGACGTGGTGGGTGTGGCGGTTATTGTTGATCGAGGCGCCGGCGACGCGGTGCGAGCCGCCGGATTGCCGTACCGGGCGGCCTATACGTTGGCTGACCTCGGCCTTGTGGCGTAAAAGTCTGCCGATTCGGATCCGCTGATATGCAGGCGGATCGATGCTGCTGGTGGAAGGATGGAATACGTGGGAACTGCGTTGGCTGAAATGACTATGCCTCAGATCTCGCCGCTTGCCGGCGAGCCGATCGAACGTGCCGATGCCGAGCGTCTCGCCGGGGTCCTCAAGGCCCTCGCCGACCCTGCTCGACTGCGGCTGCTCAGCCTGATCCAGTCGGCGCCCGAGGGCGAGGCGTGCGTGTGCGACCTGACCGCGCCGCTCGGCCTCTCGCAGCCGACGGTCAGCCACCACCTGCGGATCCTCACCGAGGCCGGCCTGCTCGAGCGGGAGAAGCGTGGTGTCTGGGCGTACTACCGGCTGGTCCCGACCGCGATCGCCACGATCGCCGATCTGCTGACCCCGCCGCGCAAGCGGGCCACCAAGAAGGCTCGCTGACCCGTACCGATCGTCCGGTGCCATCCCTTCGCGGGGACGGCGCCGGACGGCCGGCCGGTCAGTGCTTGCCGTAGTGCTCGCGGGTCTCCCGGATCGCCTCCTCGGCCGCCGCCACCTCCTCCGGCGTGGTGCCGCGCTTGGCCGCCATCCGCGCCCGGAGCAGCTCGACCGCGATCGGGACCACCGAGATGCCGACGATCGCGATCAGGATCAGCTCGATGTTCGCCTTGACGAACGGGATCTGGCCGAGGAAGTAGCCCAGCACGGTCACGCCGGTGCCCCAGAGGATCCCGCCGATCACGTTGTAGGTCACGAAGGTGCGGTAGTTCATCCGGCTCACCCCGGCCACGATCGGGGTGAAGGTCCGCACGATCGGCACGAAGCGGGCGAGCACGATGGACCGGGCGCCGTACTTCTCGAAGAACTCGTGCGCCTTGAGCACGTTCTCCTGCTTGAACAGCCGGGAGTTGGGCCGGCGGAACAGCGCCGGGCCGACCTTGCGGCCGAACGCGTAACCGACCTGGTCGCCGGCGATCGCGGCGAGGGTGATCAGCAGGCAGACCAGCCAGAGCGGCCAGGTGATGTACTGCCCGTCGGCGGTGAGCAGGCCCGCGGTGAACAGCAGCGAGTCGCCCGGCAGGAAGAAGCCGATCAGCAGGCCCGACTCGGCGAAGACGATGACCAGGATGCCGAGCAGCCCGAACGTCGAGATCAGCACCTCTGGATCGAGCCAACTCGGCCCCAGGGCCAGGGTGGTGGTGGGCGTCGGCACGAGGTGACCTCCGATGAATGCCGGGTCGGTGACGGAACGTCCGTAGTCTAGGTGGCCGCCCGTAGGCGGCGGTGCTCGACGTCACACCGGAACCGGGCCGCCCCCGCTCACCGCGGCGCGACGACGAGCGTCTGTACCGCCCGGCCGGCCGGGGCGCCGCTACAGCCGCGGGTCGACCGGCTCCGACTCGCAGGCCAGGATCGCGAAGACCAGCTCGTGCCGCCGCCACAGCGGCGCACCGGCGACCAGGGCGTCCAGCGCCGCCAGCCCCAGCCCGTGCTCGCGCAGCGCCAGCCCGCGCTTGCGTCCCAACGGCCGGCGGCGCAGCGCGGCCAGCTGCTGCGGCTCGGTGTAGCCCGGACCGTAGATGATCCGCAGGTACTCGCGGCCCCGGCACTTGATGCCCGGCTGGAGCAGCGAGCCCCGCTCGCCGCGCGCGGCGAGCCCGGCGTACGGCTTGACCACCATGCCCTCGCCGCCGGCCACGGTGAGCGCCAGCCACCAGTCCGTGGCGGCGGCCACCGCGTCGGAGTCGGCGAGGTCGACCACCTGCCGCCGGGTCGGCGTGAAGAACTCCGGATCGGCGGCGCAGAGCCGGTCGGCCAGCGCCAGGTGCCAGCCGTGGTCCCGGTCGGCGTAGCTGGCCTTCGCCCCGGCGAGCACCGCGAACGGGGCGAGGGTCACCCCGCGCAGCCCGTCGGTCGGCCCCACGTACGCGCGGTAGGCGGCCGAGTAGGCCAGCACCTCGTCGCGGCGGCGGGTCATCCGGTCGCGCAGCTCGCCCAACGGCAGACCCCGACCGGCCGCGGCGTCCAGGGCCGCCAGCGCCGCCGGCAGCGCGGCCCGGCCGGCGGCGCCGACCCCGGCGTACTGCTCGCGGATCAGCCCGCCCGCCTTGGCCGACCAGGGCAGCAGCTCGCAGTCGAGCAGCAGCCAGTCGGTGTCCAGCTCGGCCCAGAGCCCGGCCGCGGTCACCGCTGCGCGGACCCGGCCGAGCAGCTCGTCGTCGAGCGGTGCACCGAAGAACGGCCGGCCGGTGCGGGTGTGCACCACCCCGCCGCCCGGCCCGAACGGCCCGCCGTCGGCCTCCCGGCAGACCAGCACCACCGCCCGCGAGCCCATGTGCTTCTCCTCGCAGACCACCCGGTCCACGCCCGCGGCGCGGTAGTCGGCGAACGCCTCCGCGGGGTGCTCCAGGAAGCCGTCGCGCTGCGACGTCGAGCAGGGCGCCATCGTCGGCGGCAGCCAGGCCAGCCGGCGCGGGTCCACCGCGAACCGGCTCATCACCTCCAGCGCGGCGGCGGCGTTCTCCGCCGGCACGGTCAGCGACCCGTACGCGTGCTCGACGTGCCGCCGGCCGGTCACGTCGGTCAGCTCCAGCACCAGGTCCGGCCGGGCCGGGGCGGCGGTCAGCGGGCGGGCCGGGGCGTACCACTCCCGCTCCGCCGGCACCGAGACCAGCTCCTTCTCCGGGTAGCGCAGCGCGGTGAGCCGGCCGCCGAAGACGCAGCCGGTGTCGATGCAGATGGTGTTGTTCACCCACTCCGGCTCCGGAGTGGGCGTGTGCCCGTAGACCACCATGGCCGAGCCCCGGTAGTCGCGCGCCCACGGGTAGCGCACCGGCAGGCCGTACTCGTCGGTCTCGCCGGTGGTCTCGCCGAACAGCGCGAACGCCCGTACCCGCCCCGAGGCGCGGCCCTGGTACTCCTCCTTCAGCCCGGCGTGCGCCACCACCAGCCGGCCGCCGTCCAGCACGAAGTGGCTGACCAGGCCGTCGACGAAGGACGCCACCTCGGCCACGAAGCTGTCCGGCTCCGCCGCCAGCTGGTCCATCGTCTCGGCCAGCCCGTGGGTGAGGCGCACGTTCCGGCCGCGCAGCCGGCGCAGCAGCTTCTGCTCGTGGTTGCCGGGCACGCAGATCGCGTGCCCGGCGGTGACCATGCCCATCACCAGGCGGAGCACGCCCGGGGAGTCCGGGCCGCGGTCCACCAGGTCACCGACGAAGACGGCGGTACGCCCCGCCGGGTGCGTCGCGTCCACCGGCCGGCCCCGCTCGTCGCGGTGCAACTGCCAGCCGAGCCGGGTCAGCAGCGTCTCCAGTTCGGCGCGGCAGCCGTGCACGTCGCCGACGACGTCGAACGGTCCGGTCAGCTCGCGCCGGTCGTTGAAGAGCTTCTCGTAGCGGATCTCGGCGGCGTCGATCTCGTCCACGCCGCGCAGCACGTGCACCTTGCGGAAGCCCTCCCGGGCCAGCTGCCCGTACGAGCGGCGCAGGTCGCGCTGCATCCGGGCGAGCACCTGCCGGCCGAAGGTGCGGTCGGCGCGGGCCCCGGTGCGCTCCCAGGCCAGCGTCTCCGGCACCTCCAGCACGATCGCCACCGGCAGCACGTCGTGCTCGCGGGCCACCCGCACCAGGGCGGCCCGGGCGTGCGGCTGGAGGTTGGTCGCGTCCACCACGGTGAGCCGGCCGCGCCGCAGCCGGGTGGCGGCGACGTGGTGCAGCGCGTCGAACGCGTCGGCGGAGGCGGACTGGTCGTTCTCGTCGTCGGCGACCATCGCCCGGAAGGTGTCCGAGGAGAGCACCTGGCTGGGCGCGAAGTGCCGGCGGGCGAAGGTGGACTTGCCGGAGCCGGAGATGCCGACCAGCGCCACCAGGGCGAGTTCGGGGATGTCGAGAGTGGTCACCGGCTCGCCTCCGTCCGGGTGAACACGGCCAGCTGGGTGGGGGCGCCGAGCTCGGGGTCGTCGTCGCCGACCCCGCGGATCACGGCGGGGTAGCCGTACGTGGTGGCCACCCGGTCGACCCAGCCGGCGAACTCCGCGCGGGTCCACTCGAACCGGTGGTCCGGGTGGCGCAACCGGCCCGCCGGCAGGCCCTCGTAGCGGACGTTGTACTCGACGTTGGGCGTGGTCACCACGACCGTGCCCGGGCGGGCGTGACCGAACACGGCGTCCTCCAGCGCCGGCAGCCGGGCCGGGTCGAGGTGCTCGACGACCTCCATCAGCACCGCCGCGTCGTAGCCGCGCAGCCGGTCGTCCCGGTAGGTCAGCGCCGACTGCCAGAGCCGGACCCGGTCGCGCTGCCGCTCGGGCAGCCGGTCGAGCCGCAGCCGCCGGGCGGCCAGGGCCAGCGCGTGCGGGGACACGTCCGTGCCGACGATCTCGGTGAACCGGCGGTCGCCGACCAGTGCCGCGAGCAGCGCGCCCGCGCCGCAGCCGAGGTCCAGCACCCGACTCGCGCCCGCCCCGGCCAGCGCGGCGAGCACCGCCTCCCGGCGGCGCGCGGCCAGCGACGGCTGGCGCACGGCGTCCTCGGCGGCGTTGTCGTCCACGGTGTCGGGCTCGGCGGCGGCCGGCTCGTCGGTCAGCCGCTGCTCGGCGAGCCGGGTCAGGGCGAGCCCGGCCAGCGCCCGCCGGTGTGCCAGGTAACGGCGGATGATCATGCCCCGCTCGGGGTGGTCGGCCAGCCAGCCGGCGCCGGCCCGGAGCAGCTTGTCCACCTCGTCCGGGGCCACCCAGTAGTGCTTGGCGTCGTCCAGCACCGGCAGCAGGACGTAGAGGTGGTTGAGCGCGTCGGCGACCCGGAGCGTGCCGGTCAGGGTCAGGTCGACGTACCGGCTGTCGCCCCACTCCGGGTGCTGCTCGTCGAGCGGGATGGCGGTGGCGGTCACCGCCCAGCCGAGCGGGGCGAAGAGCCGGACCGCCACGTCCGCGCCGCCGCGACAGCGCAGCACCGGGACGTTGACCTCCAGCGGGATCGGCGTACGGGCCAGCTCCGGCCGCTCCCGGGACTCGCCCCGCAGCGCCGAGCGGTACACCTTCGACAGCGCCGAGGAGAGCAGGCTCGACGCCGCGTACGGCCGGTCGTTGACGTACCGCCCGAGGGTGAAGCTCTCCGGGGTCGGAGCCGGCTGCCGGCGGCGACCGCGCGCGCCGGCCAGCCGCAGCGGGTCGACGTCGAGCAGCAGGGCGGCGGTGCAGCGCTGCTCGCCGGCCTCCGGGTAGAACACGTGCGCGGTGCCCACCGGCACGTCGAAGGAGTGTGCCCGGTCGGGGTGCTTGACCAGCAGGTGACCGAGGTCGGTCGCCGGCCGGTGGGTGGTGGTCAGGGTGAGCAGCACGCGCCCATGGTGTCAGTCCCGTCGATCTTGCGTCGTCCGGTTTTCGGTGTGTCTCGCGGTGGTGGGCGTGGGTGCTGCCGGGTCGGGTGTCGTGGGGCGGAGATGGCGGTGCCCCGCCGACCAGGGGGTCGGCGGGGCACCGGTGGTGCGGGGTGGATCAGGCGACGAAGCGGGTGCGGCGGCGCTTGGCCACCAGGTAGCCGCCCACGCCGGCGGCGAGCAGCAGGCCGCCGAGGCCGGCGATGAGGCCGGTGGAGGCACCGGTGATCGGCAGCGAACCGCCGTCACCGCCACCCCCGCCACCGGTCGCGCCCTTGATGACGAACGGTGCGGTGTCGTTCTTCGGGTTCAGGTCGGTGACCGGCCCATCCCCCATCAGGTCGAAGTGCAGCAGCTCGACCGAGCCCGCTGCGCCGCCGGCGCCGTCCATCCGCAGGCCGAACTCGAACACGGCGCTCTCGCCCTTGTGCAGCACGTCGTACCACTCGCAGAAGTAGACGCGTCCGCCCGGCTCGCCGTATCCGCCGGTCTTCTCCCCGGCCTTGCCGGGCGAGCACTCCACCGGCGCTACCACCACGGTTGCGCCGGCGGGAATGGTGATCTTCGCAGCGGTCACCAGCTCGCCGGGCGAGTACGAGTTGATCATGGCTGGGCCGTTGTTGGTGAAGCCGACCTTCGCGGAGACCTTGCCACCGGCCGAGCCCGCCACCTCCGTACCGTTGGCGGCAACGTCGGCCCGCTGGTCTCCCGTCACGGCCACCAGGATCTCGGTGGTGTTGTTCGTCGAGTCCGTGTCGGTCTGCCGGAGCTGGCGGGCCACCGACGGCGTCGTCGGCTCCAGCGTCAGCGCCTTCCCGCTGCCCTTCTCCCATTCGTCGGCCGGAACGGGGAAGTCCGCGAGGAACTCCGCCCAGTCGCCGCTGGCGAACCACCAGGCCGCGCCGAACTGCTGACCAGGAGCCCAGGCGTCGGGCGCGATCTTCAGCGCGGACGAGGCGTCGAGTTGCAGCGCCGAACCCGGCGCGATCTCCTCGCTCAGCTCGCAACGGGCCCAGTTGGTGCCGAACGCGGAGAGGTAGGAGCAGTTGGAGTACCGCTGGGCGGGAGCGACAGCGGTCGTGCTCACCAGAAGCAGGACGGTGTCCCGGGCCGTCGTGTCCCCGATGTTGGTGATGCCCAGCGGTGCCTCCACCGTCGAACCGGGCGCCCCGGAGAGCTGGAGCCGGTCGCTGGCCTTCAGGTCGATGCCCTCGCCCACCTCGACCGTGGAGGTCGTGCGGATGGTCTTCTCGCCCTCGGCAGCTAGGGTGAAGGTCAGCTCACCCGTGTCGCCGGCCTTGGCGGAGTCGGTGGCCTTGACGGTCAGGTTCAGGACGTAGTCGATGGTGTCGGCGCCCTTGAGGTTGCAGGTGATGAGCGTGCCCGCCTCCGTGCAGCCCGGCAACCTGTCGGCCAGCGAGACCGTGGCGAAATCCTTGACCGCGGTGCGGTCGACGGTCACGCTCAGCTGCTCCGGCAGGGCGTCGGTGAGGGCGTACAGCATGACCGACTTCTCCTCACCGCCCGGCGCGATCAGCGCGTTGTTGGCGTAGAGGAAAGTGTCGTCCGCGTTCTCCTCGGCGGAGGCGGGGGTGGCGGAGGCGGCGATGAACGCGCCTGCGACGCCCAACCCGGCGAGCCAGCGCCGGGTGGAGTTCTTGAGCATTGAGGGGTTCCTCCCGTGGGGGTTCCAGGTGGAGCCCGTGGAGCTTAAGGAGCCGTTAAGGATCGCCGCAGCCCGGACAGGCCGCTACCAGCGAAGTCGAGCCGAACGGCTGATCAGGAACAGCCCAACGTCGTGGCCGTTCCACACGGTGGGGCGGCAAGCGGACGGTGCCCCGCCGACCGCGGGTCGGCGGGGCACCGGCGGTGCGCGGTGGATCAGGCGACGAAGCGGGTGCGGCGGCGCCGGGCCACCAGGTAGCCGCCGACGCCGGCGGCGAGCAGCAGCGCGCCGATGCCGGCGATCAGGCCGGTCGACTCACCGGTGATCGGCAGCGCACCGCCGTCACCTTCGCCGCCGCCGCTGCCACCGGTCGCGTTGACCAGGATCTCGGCGGTGTCGTTCGCCGGGTTCAGGTCCTTGGTCGCGGTCTCGTCCGGCCCGCCGTGGAACAGTTCGACCTGGCCGGTCAGGCTGCCGGCCTGATCGACGCGGAGAGAGAACGGGAACTCCACCTTCTTGCCGCTGCCCACCACATCAGGCACGAAGCATGCGTAGGCGGCCGCGCCAGGCTTGCCGGAATCCGGGCCGAACTCGCCCTCGGCGTCGGCGCAGTTCTCCGGTGCCTTGACCGCCGTGGTGCCCTTGGGCAGGGTCACCAGCGCCAGGGTGTAGATGCCGTGCTCGCCACCGGCGTTGACCGCTGCCGGCCCGTTGTTGGTGAAGCCGACCGTGACCGGGACGGTCTTGCCGACCGCACCGTCCACGGCGGCGCCGTTGGCCGCCACATCGGCCTTCTGGTTGCCCTTGACGGCGAGCTGGATGCCGGTCTCGTTGTTGTACGGGTCGACATCGGTCTGCGGCAACGACCGGGCCAGGGAGCGTGCGGCGACCGACGGCTCGAGCTTCAGAGTGCCCTCATCGCCCTTCACGCTCTTGCCGAAGTCGGGCACCTGGGCCCGGAACGCCGCCCAGTCCGCCGGGGTGAGCCAGCTGGCGAAGCCGTAGTCATTGTTCGGCGCCCACGCATCACCGGGGACGGCGAAGCCGAAGGAGTCGTCGAGCCGGGCGCCGGCACCGGCCGCCACCGTCCCGTCGAGGGTGCAGGCGTAGGACCAGGTGTCGAAGTTGTCCTCGAAGTACTCGCAGTTCTCGTACCGCTTCGCGGGCGCGAGACCGTACGAGCCGAAGAAGAACAGCACCGCGCCGCGAGCGTCCGCCTCGCCCTGGTTGCCCACCGACAGCGGCGAGTTCAGGGTGCTGCCCGGGGTGCCGGTCAACTGGAGGAACGGTTCCGAGGTCAGGTCGACCCCTTCGCCGATCGTGATGGTGGAGCGGTAGCTGGCGGTACCGGCGCCCGGAGCGGTGACGGTGAACTCCAGCTCACCCTCCTGCCCGGCCTTGGCGGTGGCCCGCGGCAGGACCAGGAGGGAGAGCAGGTCCAGGTCCGGCTCGGAGTCGTTCTTGACCGTGCAGGTGATGATGGCGTCGGTTTCCGTGCAGGAGCCGGGGCCATCCGGGAGCTGCACCTCGGCGAAGCCGTCGACGGCGCTGCGGTCCACCTTGACGGTGTAGGCGGTGAACGGCTCGTCCACCAGCGAGTAGAGCGAGATGCCCTTTTCCGCCCCGCCGGGAGCGACGATCACAGGGTTCGCGTACAGCGCGAAGCCCTCGGCCGCTTTGGCGTCGGCGAGAGTCGCCCCGGCGTCGGTGGTGGCGAACGCGGGGGTGGCGGAGGCGGCGATGAACGCGCCTGCGACGCCCAACCCGGCGAGCCGGCGCCGGGTGGAGTTCTTGAGCATTGGGGGTTCCTCCCGTGGGGATTCCAGGTGGAGCCCGTGGAGCTTAAGGAGCCGTTAAGGATCGCCGCTGCCCGGAGGCGCCGCACCTGCGCGAATATGGCCGAACGGCTGATCGGGAAGGCCACAACGCCCGGCTGGTCCTTCGCGCGCTGTCGCCGCACCGTGCTGGAGCGTGACTCCTTCTCCCGATCAGCGAATGGCCGGTTGAGGTCAGGCGACGAAGTCGGTGCGGCGGCGTCGGGTCAGCAGGTGGCCGGAGATGCCCGCGGCGAGCAGCAGGGCCCCCAGGCCGGCGAGCGCGCCGGTGGTCTCGCCGGTGACGGGCAGCGCGCCGTCGTCCCCGCCACCGCCGCCACCGGTACGCGGAGTGACGGTGATCCGCGCGGTGTCGTTGGCGGGGTTGGTGTCGGCGGGCACGTCGACGGTCACCGCGCCGGAGGTGGCCCCGGTGAGCCGGTCGACCCGCAGGGTGAAGGGAAACTCCAGGCGCTCACCCGCGCTGGCGAAGCCGGTCCCGCTGTGGCACCCGTACGTCCGAGCTCCTGGCCGGCCGAAGTCGTCGGCCGGGTTCCACCCGGCCGCGTCGATCGGCGCGCAGAGGTCGGTCACCTCGACCGCCGTGGTGCCCTCGGGGATGCGTACCCGCAGCAGCGGCTGGAGCCGCCAGATCTCCACGCGGGTCGGGCCGAGGTTGCGGAACGCGGCCGTCACCCGCACCCGGTCGCCCACCCGGGCGCGGACGCCGCCGCCGACGGCGGCCACGTCGGCCGTCCGGTCGCCGGTCACGGTGAGGTCCACGGCGGTCCAGTTGTCCCAGGACGCGGTGTCGGTCTGCCGGCTCGTCGGCTGCTCGACCAGGCGCAACTCCTCGCCCGGGCCCGGGGCGTCCGGCGGCAGCGGCTCGTCCGGGTTCTGTTCGACCAGCGCCCAGTCGTCGGGCGTCCACCACTGGAGACGGTTGGCCAGCACGAGGCCGCTGCGGGCGCCGGTGTCGACGGCGAGCGGTAGCGGCGCCGAGAGCCGGTAGGACACCCCCGGGCGCAGTTCGGTGTCGAAATGGCAGATCGTGGGCCGGGTCTCCTGCTGGCGGCAGTTGCGGAAGGTGCCGCGGTATCCCAGCGGCCGGTCCGCGGTGAACACCAGCACCGCGCCGTCCAGCGGGGTGGGGCCGGCGTTGCGGACGGTGCTCGACAGCTCGAGCCGGGCGCCCGGCCCGCCGCGGAGCGTGGCCCGCGGTTCGGTCTGCAGGTCGAGCCCCTCGACAACGGTGACCGTGGTGGTCCGGGTGGCGGTGCCCACCGCCGACGTCCCGGTGATCGTCAACTCGGCCCGTCCAGCCAACGGGGCGCCGGCCCGGGCGGTCACCCGGTAGTGGAGCCGGGGCGTGCGGCTCCACGTGTCGAAGGTCGTCGCGCACCGCACGACGTCGCGGTCACGCGCGCAGTCCCAGCCGTTGCCGGTCAGGTCGAAGCCGCCCAGCGCCACCGCCTCGGACGCGTCGATCTCGACGGTCACCGGCACGTCCTCCGGCGTGGGGTGACCGTCGAACCGGACGTCGATCCGGCCGAGGGCGCTGTGCCCGGGTGCGACGAGCACGTCCCGGGACGCGACCCGCAACTGCCCGGCGGCGGCCGCGGGGACGGCACCGACGGTGACGAATCCGGCGGTGACGGCGATCCCGGCGAACCAGCGTCGAACGGAGTGCCGGAGCATGGTGGGCGTCCTCCCGGTTGACAGCGGAGCGTGGTCAGGCTCTCACGGAAGTCACTGCCCCCTGCGGCTGCCGCGCCCGGAAACCCGGGGGTGACGGGTCGACCGCAACGTTCCGCCGGCCCGCTCCCGTCATCAGGGGCAGAGCCCGGGAGGTGCAGTGACGTACGAGGAGTTCGCGGACTCGCGGCTGGCCGCGCTGCTGCGGTACGCGGTCATGCTGACCGGCGATCCGCACCAGGCGCAGGACCTGGTGCAGGACACGATGGTCCGGGTCCAGCTCAACTGGCGCCGGGTGGCCCGGGCGGACTCGCCCGAGCGCTACGTACGCCGGATGCTGACCAACCAGTACGTCGACTGGCACCGGGGCTCCTGGATGCGGCGGGTGCTGCTGCGCGCGGAGCCCGACGACGCGGTGCCGGCGCCGGCCGACCACGCCCAGCACGCGGTGGACCGGGACCAGCTCTGGTCCTGGCTGGCCCGGCTGCCCCGCCGGCAACGGGCCACCCTGGTGCTCCGCTACTACGAGGACCTGCCCGACGCCGAGATCGCCGAGATCCTCGGCTGTGCCGTCGGCACCGTCCGCTCGTCCATCTCCCGCGCCCTGGCCACGCTGCGCGCCGAATACGTGGAGGCATGACCGTGATCGAAGACGACCTACGTGCCGCCTTCGCCCGGCACGAGACGCTGGCCCCACCCGCCGGGCCGGTGCGGGCCACGATCGCCCGGCTGGTCGCCGTGCGGCGCCGCCGCCGGCAACGGCTGCGGGCCGGCGGCGTCGCGCTCGCCCTGCTCGGGCTGCTGGGGGTCGGGATACCGCAGTTCACGCCGGACCGGGTCGCCGAGGACACGCTGCTCATCGAGCCGGGCCGGCGGGCCCCCGCCGGGGCGCTGAACGTGCTGCTGCTCGGCGTCGACTCGCGCGGGGAGGCGCCGCCGGTGGCCGACTCGGTGCTGCTCGTGCACATTCCCGCCGACCGCGGCCGGCCCTTCCTGGTCTCGCTCCCCCGCGACCTGGAGGTGGCCATTCCCGGTCACGGGCGGAACAAGTTGAACGCCGCCTTCCCGTTCGGTGCCGGGTGGGACCGGCCCGACCTGACCCGCGGCTACGACCTGACCCGGCGGACGGTCGCCGACCTGACCGGCGCACGGATCGACGCCGGCGCGGTGCTGACCTATCCGGTGCTGCGCGAGGTGACCGACCTGCTGGCCGGGGTGGAGGTCTGCCTGCCCCAGCGGGTCCGGTCGAGCCACACCGAGCGGGTCTTCCCGGCCGGTTGCCAGCGGGTCGACGGCCGGGCCGCGGTCGACCTGCTCCGGCAGCGCCGGGACCTGCCCGACGGCGGGTTCGACCGGGACCGCAACGCCCAGCGGTTCGCGGCCGGCTTGATCAACCGGGCCGGTGAGCAGGGCGTGCTGAGCAATCCGGTGCGGCTCTCCCGGCTGCTCACCGAGATCGGACCGGAGCTGACCGTGGCTCCCGACGGCGGCTCCCTGTCGGACCTGCTGCGGGTGGTCCCGGAGTTGGCGTCGGTCGAGCCGGTCGGGCTCAGCCTGCCGGTCGTCCAATCCTCGGAGGCGCACCGCTGGGTCCTGCGCCCGGATCCGGCCGCCGCCCCGGCCTTCCTCGCCGCGCTCCGCGAGGACCGGCTGGCGCAGTGGGCCGCGCAGCACCCGGAGCGGGTCACCCCGCTCCGCTGACCGGACGGGTCAGCGGTAGTCGTCCTCGTCGCCGGCGACCACCCGGGCCTGCTCCATCGCGTCCCAGTCGTCGACCTCCAGGCCCCGATGCGGCTCGGCCTCGCCGTCGGCGGGGTCGATCGACACGGCCTGCTCGACCGCGTCGGCCGGCTCCGCCTCCAGGTCGCGCTCCTCGGGGCTGAGGTGGTCGCTGGGGGCGAAGTCCTCGTCGGGCTGACCCATCAGTCCCTCCCTAGATCTCGGCGGTCGGTTACCCCACACACCGTACGGGCTGTGCCGGTCGTGCGCTCGCAACGGCGGGTGCGAGCCCAGTCGACGGAATCGCCCCACCGGCCGGTACGCCCGGTGCCAGGATGGCACCGTGGGCTTCCTGATCCGGCTGGCGATCACCGCCGCCGCGTTGTGGATCACCACGCTGATCGTGCCCGGAGTGGAGGTGAGGGGTCGGACCGGCGGCGACACCGCGCTCACGCTGGTGGTCGTGGCGCTGATCTTCGGCGTGGTCAACGCGGTGCTGAAGCCGTTGATCAAGGTGGTCGGCTGCGTCTTCTACCTGCTGACCCTCGGCCTCTTCGCGCTGGTGGTGAACGCGCTGCTGTTCCTGCTCACCGACGCCATCGCCGGGGCGCTCGACCTGCCGTTCCAGGTGGACGGTTTCTGGGCGGCGTTCTGGGGCGCCATCGTGATGGCCGTGGTGACCTGGCTGATCAGCGTGGTCCTGCCGGACCGGCTGGAGGGCCGGTGACGGCATCGGGACGCGCCTGCGCCGCCGGAGTCCGGGCACGCACCGGGTCGGTTGTGCCGGCGCGGCGCTCCTACGGGATACTGCCGGCGGAGGACAGCGCGGTCCGGCGCACCCAATGGACAACAGCGGCCAGCACGGCCGACAGCGGTAAGTAAGGAGCGTTCGACATGCCCATCGCTTCCCCCGAGGCTTACGCGGAGATGCTGGACCGCGCCAAGGCCGGCCGGTACGCGTACCCCGCGATCAACGTGACGTCCTCGCAGACCTTGAACGCCGCGTTGAAGGGCTTCGCCGACGCGGAGAGTGACGGCATCATCCAGGTTTCCACCGGTGGCGCGGAGTACCTCTCCGGTCCGTCGGTGAAGGACATGGTCACCGGCGCCGCCGCGTTCGCCGCGTACGCCCGAGAGGTGGCCAAGAACTACCCGGTCAACATCGCCCTGCACACCGACCACTGCCCGAAGGACAAGCTGGACAAGTTCGTCCGGCCGCTGATGGCGATGTCGCAGGAGCGGGTGAAGCGCGGCGAGGAGCCGCTGTTCCAGTCGCACATGTGGGACGGCTCGGCCGTGCCGATCGCGGAGAACCTGGAGATCGCCGAGCAGCTGCTGACCGAGGCCGCCAAGGGCAAGATCGTGCTGGAGATCGAGGTCGGCGTCGTCGGTGGCGAGGAGGACGGCGTCGAGAACGCGATCAACGAGAAGCTCTACACCACCGTCGAGGACGGCCTGGCCATGGTCGACGCGCTCGGCCTCGGCGAGAAGGGCCGCTACATGGCGGCGCTGACCTTCGGCAACGTGCACGGCGTCTACAAGCCGGGCAACGTCAAGCTGCGCCCCGAGGTCCTCGACCACATCCAGATGGCGGTCGGCGCCAAGTACGGCAAGGAGAAGCCGCTCAGCCTGGTGTTCCACGGCGGCTCCGGCTCGCTGCTGTCGGAGATCCGGGAGGCGCTGGACTACGGCGTGGTGAAGATGAACATCGACACCGACACCCAGTACACCTTCTCCCGCCCGGTGGCCGACCACATGTTCCGCAACTACGACGGCGTGCTCAAGGTCGACGGCGAGGTCGGCAACAAGAAGATGTACGACCCGCGGGTCTGGGGCAAGGCCGCCGAGGCGGGCATGGCCGCCCGGGTGGTCGAGGCCTGCGAGCACCTGCGCTCGACCGGCACCACGATGACCAAGTGACACGCTGACCCGTACCGCCGACGGCCGGCTTCCCGCCCGGGGGCCGGCCGTCGGCGTTTCCCGGCCCTCGGTCAGGCCGGGGTGGTGAGCAGCCGGACGGCCTCGTGCACGTCGTCGGTGAGGTACACGGTCCCGGACAGGTCGCCGAACGGCGAGGCGGCCAGCAGGGGCCGCAGCAGCGACTCCACCGGCAGCTCCCGGGTCCAGTACGCGCGGTCCAGGAAGACGTACGCCCCGCTCGCCCCGTCGGTGCCGTAGTAGGTCTTGGTCGCCGCCTGGAAGACCTCCTGGAGGGTGCCGGCCCGGCCGGGGGCGAAGACGATCCCGCCCCGGGCCAGCCGCAGGATGGTGTCCTCCCGGATGGCGTTGGAGAAGTACTTGGCGATCCGGCCGGCGAACAGGTTCGCCGGCTCGTGCCCGTACAGCCAGGTGGGGATGGCCAGCCCACCGGTGCGCGCCCAGTCCAGGTCGCCGTGGGCCAGCGTCGCCGAGTCGGCGCGGGACCGGGTGGCCTGGTCGGCGGCCCGCGGCGCCGGCGGCACGACCGACCGGCCGAAGACCTCCCGGACCCGCAACGCCGCCGCCGTGTAGCGGTCGTGGTCGGTGAAGTCCGGTGCGCCGGCGAGCAGGTCGATCGCCGCGTCCAACTCCGCGGCCGGGCGTCGGGCCAGGTAGGCGCCGAGGTTCGCCGCCTCCATCACCCCCGGTCCGCCGCCGGTGACCACCAGCCGGTCGGCCCGGGCCAGCTCCCAGGCCAGCACGGCGGCCATCCGGTACGGCAGGCTGCCCCGCGGCACCGCGTGACCGCCCATCACCCCCACCACCGACTGCGGCCCGTGCACGGCCAGCCAGGCGCGGGTGGCGTCGGCGAGCGCGTTGTCCACCCCGTGGTCGTGCAGCCGTTGGCCGAGCGCCTCCTTCACCTCCGGCAGCGCCCCGCCGTGCGCGCGGAAGTGCTCGTAGACGCGGGTGTCGTACATCCCGGCGAACCCGCCCTCGGCGAAACCGGCGGCGAGGTCCTCGGGCGTGTAGAGGTGCGCCGGCTGGGTCGGGTACGGCAGTCCGGAGAAGGGCGGGACCACGTTCGCCCCGCGCCGGACCAGGTCGGCGCCGACCTCCCGGTTGGCGAACCGGCAGCCGACGAAGAGCGTGCCGGCGACCGGCACGCCGGTGAGGTCGGGAACCGGGTCCAGGTCGAGCCGGAGCCCCTGCACGGTCAGGCCGGCCAGGCTGCCGGTGGCCAGCCGCCGGTCGAACTCGGCCCGGGTCTCGACCTCGTCGGCGCAGATGTGCGGCTCGATGACGTCCGCGGGTGGTGGAGTCGGCACCCGGTCATCCTGCCCAACGCCGTCCAGCTGCCAAACCCCGGCCGGACGGACAGGAGCCCGGCGGCCGCGGCCACCGGGCTCCTGCATAACCGGGTCCTGGGGAGGCTCCGGACCAATAGTTGTAGTGGAAAATACTTGGCGGCGGCATAGGCCGCAGGCGTGACCAACTCCTCAGCCGTTCAGTCAACCGGTCTGCCCGACCCCCTCGCGGGCCGGTGGGCGAAGCGGGTTGAATGGGGCGATGCAGAACCTGTTGCCGGAACCACCGGCCACCCTCCTCCCCGCGCACGACGAGGCCGACGCCGCCCTGTCGGCCGCCGAGCAGGCCGGCAGCGACCAGGCGTTCGCCGAGGTGGCGGCGCGATTCCCGAGCTACAGCGCGGGCTGGGCCGCGCTGGCGGCCCGCGCCTTCGCCGCCGACCAGGTGATTCCCGCGTACGCGTTCGCGCGCACCGGCTACCACCGGGGCCTGGACCAGCTGCGTCGCAGCGGCTGGAAGGGGCACGGCCCGGTGCCCTGGTCGCACGAGCCGAACCGGGGCTTCCTCCGCTGCCTCTACCTGCTGTCCCGGGCGGCCGGCGAGATCGGCGAGGCGGACGAGGCGGCCCGCTGCGCCCAGTTCCTCCGGGACTGCGACCCGGCCGCGGCGGACGCGCTGGCCAGCAACTGACCCAGCGCGACGGCCGGCCCGTGACCTCGGGCCGGCCGCCCGGCCCGGGCCGGCCGGTGACCTCGGGGCCGCTGCCTGACTCCGGCCGGTGCGGCGCCTGGGCTCTGGTTCGCCGGCCGGCCGTCTGACCTACAGGCCCTCGGCGACGGCTGCGGCGATCTTGAGCCAGGCGTCCCGGGTGGCCGACGAGAGTGCGCCGTACCGGATCGGCTCCCCGGTGTCGATGAGCCGCTCGTAGGGCGCGAGCAGCACCGCCCGGGTGCGGGCGGCGAAGTGCTCCTGGATGGCCGGCAGGTCGATCTCCTTGCGGGAGGGGGGCATGGAGACCACGGTGACCGCCTGCCGGACCAGCCGGTGCCGTCCGCTCTGCTCCAGGTGGTCGAGCATCCGGGCGGCCGTCTCGGCCGAGTCGTTCCGGGCCGACATGGTGACCACCAGCTGGTCGGTGGCGTCCATCGCGGCCTGCCAGTTCTGCGCCCGGACGTTGTTCCCGGTGTCCACGAAGATCAGCTTGTAGAAGCGGCTGACCACCTCGCGGATCTCGGCGAACGCCGCGGCGGTGAGCATCTCGCCGCCGGTGGCCGACTCGTCCGAGGCGAGCACGTCGAACATCCCCTCGCCCTGCGAACGGACGTACTGCGACAGGTCGCCGATCCGCCCGTGCGCCCCCTGGAACTGGCCCAGGTCGCGCAGCATGTCCCGCACCGTACGGGAGTGGAAGTCCTGCTGGGCACGCATGCCCAGGGTGCCCTGGGTCTCGTTGTTGTCCCAGGCCAGCACGTAGCCGCCGCGCTTCTGGCCGAACGTCATGGCCAGCAGCAGGATGGCCACCGTCTTACCGGCGCCGCCCTTCGGGTTCACCACGGTCACCTGGCGCAGCCCGCCGAAGTTGCGCCGGACCATCTCGATGTCCCGCTTGAGCTCCTGCTCGTGCCGCCCCGGCGGCAGGCGCAGCCCGATCTTGTTGACCACCGCCCGTACGCCCATGGTGGCCACCGGGTCGGCCGGGCGCACCTGCCGGCGCCGGGCGAAGTCCTCGGCGGTCGGCGGCGCGGTCGCCTCGGGGCTCCAGTTCGGGTCCGGCTGGGCCGGCGGCACCCGGGTCACCCCGTCCGCCGGCTGGTAGGGATGCTGCGGGGCCGGCTGTGCCGGGGTCTGCTGCCAGCCCGGCGGGTACCAGCCCGGCTGCGGCGGGAACGGCCCGGGCGGTGGCGCGTCCGGTCGCGGGTCGGGTGACTCCGGGGCCCCCGGCTGCGGCACCGCCGGCGGACCGGGCTGCGCGCCACCTTGCGCCGGCACGGCCCCGGTGGCCTGCTGGGCCGGCGCTCCGCCGTGCGCGAGCGCGGTCCCACCTGGCTGGGTCGGGGCTCCGCCCTGCCCCGGCACGGCGGGACCGTGCCGCGGCGGGGTGGGGGTGCCGTGCACCGGGGCGGGGTCCTCCGGGGCCGGTGCCATCGTGGGTGGGGTGCCGGTGGTCGGCGAAGGCGTGCCGGGGACCGGTCCGGGAGAGCCGGCGGCCGGTCCGGTCGAGCTGGTGGCCGGCTCGGCGGCCGCGCCGGAGCGCTGCGGCGGCTGCGCCCAGGGTGACTCGCCACCCCTGACCACGGTGGCCGGAGCCGGCCCGCCGCCCGGCGCCGCGCTCTCCGGTCCGGCCGGGGTCGCGCTCTCCGGCCCGGCCGGGGTCGCGCTGCCCGGTCCGGGCGAGGCCGTGCTCTCCGGTCCGGGTGGGGCTGTGCTCTCCGGCCCGGGTGGGGCTGGGCTCTCCGGTCCGGGTGGCGTCGTGCTCTCCGGCCCGGGCGGGGTGGGCGGCGCGGTCGACGTCCGGGCTGACGGGCCGGCTGCCGTGGCCCGGTCGCTGTCCGGCTCGGCGGCGGCCGAGGACGGGGTGCCCGGTGCGGTCGTCGGCCCGGTGCCGCCGTCGACGCCGGTGCCCCGGTCCGGCGTCGGCAGGTGGTCCGGTTCGCCCGGCGGGCCGCCAGAGGCAGCCCCGACCGGGTCCTTGGCGGTGGCCGGGCCGGGGCTGGCCGGCGGGCGGGCCGGGGTCGGCCCGGCCATCGCCGGCTGGTCGAGGGTGAACGGCAGGTCGAGATCGACCAGAGCCGGTTGCCCAGCCCGGGGGGCCGGTACACCCGCCGGCGTCTCGATCCGGTCGGGCCGGTACCGGTCGACCGCGACGTGAGGGCCGGCTGAACCGGACGGGGCGCCGGACGCGGTGTCCGGGACAGCGGTGGCTCCGGCCGTTCCGGTCCCGTCCGGGCGGGACGCCCCAGCCGCGCCGGCCGGAGCCGGCGCACCGGACGACGGGGCCGCCGGGGCGGCCGGCGTCGGCGTACCGGACGTCGAGGCCGGCGGGGCGGCGGGAGCCGGCGCCCCGGGCGGGCCCGGCGGAGGGGCCGGGGCTGCCGGAGCCGGCGGGGCTGGGGGAGGTGTCGGAGCCGGCGGGGTGGGGGGAGTTGGCGGTGGTGGGGCCCAGCCCTGGCCGGCGGCCCAGTCGGGGGTGCCGGGCGTGCTGGTCGGGCCGGTCGTCGCCCACCCGCCGGGAGCCGGCACCCCGCCGGTCAGTGACGGGTAGTCGGCGGGCGTGGGCGGGGCGGTGCTGGCCGCGGCCGGTGAGCGGGCGGCCCAGGGTGGGGTGCCGGCGCCGGGGGCGCCATCGAGCTGATCCGGCGGCCAGAGTGGTTCGATGTCCCGCTCCGGTACCGGCTGCTGGCCGGGCGTGTGGACCCGGTCGGCGTTGTCGTCCACCACGGTTCCTCCCCATTCCTCCTGCCGAGGATAGGCCCACCGGCCGTACCGGACCGGCCGGCGCGGAGGCGGCCCGGGGTCAGGTCGTCCAGACCGCCCAGGCGCCCGGCTCGGTCCACCAGGACCGCTTCCGGTTCAGCTCGCCCGCCACCCCGTCGTCCAGGTAGGGCAGCTTCTCGTCCCGGGGGAGCACGGAGACGGCCCGGCCGCGGGCCCGGCGTACCTCCAGCCGTACCCGCTTCCTGCCCCACGCGGATCGGGCGACCACGGGCACGGCCACCGCCACCTCGACCCTGCCGTCGGCCGGGTCCGGCGCGCCGAGCAGCGCCACGTCGTCCAGCCGCGCGTACCCGCCGGCGTTGCCGATCACGCAGGCCAGCAGCGGCTCGTCGGCGTTGCTGAGCACGGTGTCGTCCACCTCGACCCGGCCCCGCCAGTGCAGCGGCCGGCCGTTGTCGTCGGCCGCGCCGAGCAGTGCGCCGTCCAGGGTCACCGAGCCGCCGTCGTTGCGCAGCAGGTCGAGCCGGCGGGCGGTGCCGTCCAGCACCGCGGCGGCCACCGCCGCCGGGTCGCGGGGCAGGCCGAGCTGCGCCGCCAGGTCCTGGTGCGTCGTGCTCCGGGCGGGATCGAGCGGGAGTACGCCCACCGGCGGCAGGTCCGGCACCGTACGGTTGCCGGCCAGGTCCGCGGGGCGGCGGCTGGGCGGCGGGGCGTACCGCCGGACCAGCCGGCGCAGGACGGCGCGCAACTGCGCGTCACTGGCCGTGGCGACCACGAGCCGGGTCTTGGAATCGGGATCCGGCCAGGTGAGGCCGTCGGGGCGGGGCGGTCCGTCGAGCCGGGCCAGCACCTCGTCGATCTCCGCGTCGGAGCGCGCGATCACCGTCTCGACCCGGGCACCCCGCGCGGTGAGCGCGTCCGCGCAGGCCAGCACCGGCACCCGGGGAGTCTCGCAGCGCTCGTCGCCCTTGCCGGGCCCGCCCGTGGCGTCGGCCTGGCCCGGCGATTCGGCCGCGGTCGCGCCGCCGCAGCAGGCCCCGCCACTGCCGCAGCCCCCGGGAGCGTCCCGCTCCGATCCGAGGGTGAGCAGCACCACGTCGTACACGGCTACCGGCCTCCCGCCTCTCGCCGCGACCCCTGCCGGTCGCGCCGTCACTACTTGTTAACCTGACACCCCGGGCTCGCCAACCGGTCGCCACCTGGCACCCGAGCCTTCTGGAGGCGGAGAAGATGCCAGCGATCGTGCTCCTTGGCGCTCAGTGGGGCGACGAGGGCAAGGGCAAGGTTACCGACCTGCTCGGCGAGCGGGTCGACTACGTGGTGCGGTACTCCGGCGGCAACAACGCCGGCCACACGGTGATCACGCCGGACGGGCAGAAGTACGCGCTGCACCTGATGCCCTCCGGGGCGCTGTCGCCGAGCGCGAAGATCGTCATCGGCAACGGCGTGGTGGTCGACCCGAAGGTGCTGCTCACCGAGATCGACGGGCTCGCCGAGCGGGGCGTGGACGTCTCCCGGCTGCGGATCTCCGGCGACGCGCACCTGATCATGCCGCACCACCGGGCGTTGGACCGGGTGGTCGAGCGTTACCTCGGCTCCGCCCGGATCGGCACCACCGGCCGGGGCATCGGCCCGGCGTACGGCGACAAGGTCGCCCGGATGGGCATCCGGGTCCAGGACCTGCTCGACCCGGGGATCCTGCGCAAGAAGCTGGAACTCGCGCTGCGCGAGAAGAACCAGATCCTGTTCAAGGTCTACAACCGCAAGGCGATCGACGTCGAGGCCACCGTCGAGGAGTACCTGGCGTACGCGGAGCGGCTCAGGCCGTACATCGCGGAGACCCGGGCGATGCTCTGGGACGCGCTCGACCGTGGCGAGACGGTGCTGCTGGAGGGTGCCCAGGCCACCATGCTCGACATGGACCACGGCACGTACCCCTTCGTCACCTCGTCGAACCCGACGGCCGGCGGCGCGTGCGTGGGCGCGGGCATCCCGCCGACCGCGATCTCGAAGGTGATCGCGGTCAGCAAGGCGTACACCACCCGGGTCGGCTCCGGGCCGTTCCCGACCGAGCTCTTCGACGACAACGGCCAGCACCTGCGCAAGATCGGCCACGAGTACGGCACCACCACCGGCCGGGAGCGCCGGTGCGGCTGGTTCGACGCGGTGGTGGCCCGCTACGCCTGCCGGCTCAACGGCGTCACCGATCTGGTGATCACCAAGCTGGACGTGCTGACCGGCCTGGCCAAGGTGCCGATCTGCGTCGGGTACGAGATCAACGGCCAGCGGGTCGACGACATGCCGATGACGCAGACCGACTTCCACCACGCCGTCCCGGTCTACGAAGAGCTCGACGGCTGGTGGGAGGACATCACCAAGGCCCGCACCGAGGACGAACTCCCCGAGAACGCGCGACGCTACATCGCCCGCATCGAGGAACTCTGCGGCACCCGCGTCAGCGTCATCGGCGTAGGCCCCGGCCGCGAAGAAAACGTCCTCCGCCACCCCCTCCTCCCCTAACCCCCCACCCCGGCCCCCCACCCCCGGGCCCGCCCCCGTTGATCATGAGGTTAGCGGTGTGATTGGCGATCAACTTCGCCGCTAACCTCATGATCAACGCGAGTTGCGGGTTGGTTGTCCACAGGGGTGTGAGGGTTATCCACAGGGGGTCGTGGGGGCGGGTGGGTTGGTCCATGGTCGGGAGTCATGGATCGGTGGTTGGCGCTGCGGCGGGTCGCTGGCGGGCAGGACGGGCTGGTGACCCGGGCGCAGGCGACGGATATCGGGTTCAGCCGGCACGAGATCGACAATCTCGTCACGTTCGGCCGGTGGCGTCGGCTTGCCCGGGCCGTCTACCTGGTGACCGGGCCGACAGTCGGGCAGCCCTCCCGGCGCTGTCGGATACGCGCGGCGCTGCTGTCACTGGGGCCGAAGGCCCACGCGGTACTCGGGACCGCCGCCGAACTCCACGGAATCGCCGGCCTTCCACCCGGTGACGAGATCCATGTGGCGCTGCCCGGTGCCGCCGCGAAGCTTGCGCGGGCCCAGGAACCCGGCCTCGTGGTGCACCAACTGGAGCATCCGGCGGCCTCCGTCGTCAGCCTCGATGGTTTGCCGACCACGGACCCGCTCTGCACTGTCGCCGAGGTGATCCTCCGCGTGGGCCGGTACCCGGCCGTCGCCGTGCTGGACTGCGCGTTGAATCGAGGGCTCGTCACCGATGACGACCTGCTCGCTGTTCCGCGCCTGGTCCGACGTCGCCGAGGCGCGGTGGCGGCACGCGCCGTCCTGGCCGAGGCGGACGGACGCGCCCAGTCCCCGCTGGAGACCCGCACCCGGCTGCGCTGCGTCGACGGCAGAGTGCCTCCGGACACCCTCCAACTGGAGGTGCGGGACGACGACGGCTACCTGCTCGGCATCGGGGACCTGGGCTGGCGCGGTCCGAGGGTGATAGCCGAAGCCGACGGCCGCGGCCCGCACGGCACCCCCGAAGCGGCATACGCCGACCGCCGCCGGCAGAACCGCCTGGTCAACGCCGGCTGGACCGTCCTCCGTTTCACCTGGGCCGACACCCTCGACCCCGCCTACATCCCCTGGACCGTCCGCCAGGCCATCGCCGCCGCCCAACGCCCTTGATCATGGAGTTGACGGCGAAATCGATCATCATTACTGCCGCTAACCTCATGATCAACGGGGGCGAGCGGGGTGGCGCGTAGGATGCGGGGTCGTGCGGGTACTTCTTCTGGGTGGTGGGGGGCGGGAGCATGCGCTCGCGCTCGGGCTGGCGGCCGATCCGACCGTCGACAAGCTGATCGCGGCCCCGGGCAATCCGGGCATCGGGCAGTTGGCCGAGCTGCGGCAGGTGAACCCGACCGATCCGGCGGCTGTCGCCGCGCTGGCGGTGGAGACCGGGGCCGACCTGGTGGTGATCGGTCCGGAGGCGCCGCTGGTGGCCGGGGTCGCCGACGCCGTCCGGGCGAAGGGCATCGCCGCGTTCGGTCCGTCCGCCGCGGCCGCCCGGCTGGAGGGTTCCAAGGCGTTCGCCAAGGACGTGATGACCGCCGCCGGCGTGCCCACCGCCCGGGCGTACGCCTGCGCCGACGAGGCGGCCACCGCCGCCGCGCTGGACGAGTTCGGCGCGCCGTACGTGGTGAAGAACGACGGGCTGGCCGCCGGCAAGGGTGTCGTGGTCACCGACGACCGGGCGGCCGCGCTGCGGCACGGCGCCGAGTGCGGGCAGGTCGTCGTCGAGGAGTACCTGGCCGGGCCCGAGGTGTCGCTCTTCGTGGTCACCGACGGCGAGGCCGCGCTGCCACTGCTGCCGGCGCAGGACTTCAAGCGGGTCGGCGACGGCGACACCGGCCCGAACACCGGCGGCATGGGGGCGTACGCCCCGCTGCCGTGGGCGCCGTCCGGCCTGGTGGACGAGGTGATGCGCGACGTCGTGGACCCGACCCTGGCCGAGCTGCGCCGCCGGGGCACGCCGTTCGTCGGCCTGCTCTACGTCGGGCTGGCGATCACCGCCGACGGCCCCAAGGTGATCGAGTTCAACGCGCGCTTCGGTGACCCGGAGACCCAGGTGGTGCTGGCGCTGCTGGAGACGCCGTTGGCCGGGCTGCTGCACGCCGCCGCCACCGGCACGCTGGCCGACCACCCGCCGCTGCGCTGGCGGGACGGCGCCGCCGTGACGGTCGTGGTCGCCGCCGAGGGCTATCCGGCCGCACCCCGCACCGGTGACGTGATCAGCGGTGCGGAGGGGGCGGGTTTCATCCACGCCGGCAGCCGCCGCGCATCCGACGGTGCGCTGCTCTCGGCCGGTGGCCGGGTGCTCTGCGCCACCGCCACCGGCGCCGACCTGGCGGCCGCCCGGGCCGCCGCGTACGCGCTGGTGTCCGGCGTCGGGCTGGCCGGCGCCCACCACCGGACGGACATCGCCGCCGACGCGGTCGCGGGGCAGATCACGATTCCGGGCTGAACCGGGCAACCCCCGCAGCTTCCGCCTCCGTTTGACCGGTGAGGCGAGGAGGTGGCGGGATTGCCGGCCGACATCGAGGGCTACCGCGAGTACGTCGGGGCGCGGCTGGAGCCGCTGCGCCGCACCGCGTACCTGCTCTGCGGTGACTGGCACACCGCCGACGACCTGGTGTCGACGGCGCTGGTCAAGCTGCTCCGGCACTGGCGGCGGGTGTCAGCGATGGACAACCCGGACGCGTACCTCCGGCGCACCCTGCTGCGGGTCTGGCTCGACGAGCGCCGCCGGCCGTGGCGGCGCGAGGCCGCCTGGGGCGAGGTCCCGGACGGCCCCGCCCGCTCCGCGACCGACGGCGCCGCGGACCGGCTGACCATCCTCGCCCTGCTCGCCGAGCTGCCGCCGCGCCGTCGCGCGGTCCTGGTGCTGCGCTACTTCTGCGACCTGTCGGTCGAGGAAACGGCCCGGGAACTCGGCTGCACCACCGGCACCGTGAAGAGCCAGTCGGCGCGGGCGATCGAGACGCTGCGGGGTCGTCTCGTCGGCGCGCCGGCGCGAGTCGAGGGGGCACGCACCGATGGATGACCTGTCGCAGCACCTGCGCGCGGTGGTGGCCGCGTCGCCGCCGACGCGGATCGACGTGGACGCGCTGATCGCCGCCGAACTGCGCCGCCGCCGGCACCGCACCTGGACGCTGGCCGGCACGGGCGTGGCCGCCGCGGTCGCCGTGGTCGCGGTCACGCCGGCCCTGCTCGCCGGCTCCGGCCCGGGCGGGTTCACCCTGCCGGGCGATGCGTGGACGCCGTCCGCCGGCCCGTCGCTCTGCGCGGTGCCGACCCCGCCGCCCAGTGGCTCCCCGGTCCCTCAGCAGACGTACGACACGGTGCGCGCGCGCCCCACCGAGAGCCCGGGCCGGGCCGTCGCCCGGCTCACCGGGGTGCTCCGTCCGGCGTTGGATGCCGCCCTGCCGGCCGGTATGACCGCCGCCGGCACCCTGCCCGGGTGTGACCTGATCCAGTTCGACTACGACGGGAGCAACCGGTTCTACGAGGCCCGGGCCCGGCTCGCGCTGGGCGGGCAGGTCGACAACCTGCGTGTGACGTTGATTCCGACGGGTGTCGACGCGCCGCGCGGCTGCGCCGCAGCTCCCGATCCCGCGGCCTGCACGAGCAGCCGGCTCCCGGACGGCGGTTCCGTCGCCGTGAGCACGGCGGCCCCGGGGAAGGACGGACACGAGCAGCGCTGGGTTCAGCTGCAGCGGGCGGACGGCACCTCCGTGACGGTGACGACGGACAACGTGCACATCGTGGTGAAGGGTGCCGACGGAGTCCCGTCGGTGGAACTCGGGCCCCCGCCGGTGCTGGCCGTGGAACAGCTGACCGCGATCGCCACCAACCCCGCGCTGACGCTCTATCCCTGACCGGCGTGAGTCCCGGTGCGCCGAGGGCGCCCGCGCGCCGGGACAGCGGCGAGGCGGGTGTGCGGCCCCGGCGGCGGTTGGCCGCCGAGCGGGCCGGGCCGCTCGGGCCCGGCTGGTCGAGCGGGCATCCGGGTTCGGTCGCACCGCCCCCGGCCGCTCAGCCGTAGTAGCGGCGCAGCTCGCGGGTCAGCACCTTGCCGGTGGCGTTGCGCGGCAGGTACTTCACGAAGATGACGTCCCGGGGCACGGAGAACCGGGCGAGGTAGTGCCGGACGTACTCGCGGACGGCCTCCGGGTCGAGCGTCTCGCCGGGGTGCAGGCCGAGGAACGCGGCGAGCCGCTGGCCGTACTCCGGGTCCGGCACCCCGATCACGGCGGCCTCGCGTACCTGCGGCAGCCGGGCGAGCAGGTCCTCCACCTCGGACGGGAAGACGTTCTCCCCGCCGGAGACGATCATGTCGTCGGCCCGGCCGTCGACGAAGAGCAGCCCGTCGGCGTTGACCCGGCCGAGGTCGCCGGTGTTCAGCAGCCCGTCCTGGCTCTCCCGTTTCGCCCCGGAGGTGTAGCCCTCGAAGAGCATCTCGTTGCCGACGAAGATCCGGCCGACCCGGCCGTCCGGCACCGGCCGGCCCGCGTCGTCGAGGATCCGCAGCCGGGTGCCGTGGGGCGGCCGGCCGGCCGTGGTGGGCGCGGCGCGCAGGTCGGCCGGGCCGGCGATGGAGGCCCAGGAGACCTCGGTGGAGCCGTAGAGGTTGTAGAGCACGTCGCCGTAGACGTCCATGAACCGGTGGGCGAGGTTGCCGGGCAGCGCGGAGCCGCTGACCGCGACCACCTTCAGCGGCGGCCGCGGGTCGGGCGCCGGCACCTCCAGCAGCCGCTGCACCATCACCGGTACGGCGAAGAGCGCGTCGCACCGGTGCTCGACGAGCGCGGCCAGCGTGGCGGCCGGGTCGAAGCGCCGGTGCAGCACGATGGTGGCGCGGAGCGCGAAGCAGACCTGCAGGGCGGCGAATCCCCAGGTGTGGAAGACCGGCGCGGCGATCATCACCCGGTTCCGGGTGTGCAGCGGGATGCGGTCGATGATGGACACCAGCGGGCCGAACCCGTTCGGGGTGGGCCGGCGGGCGCCCTTCGGCGTGCCGGTGGTGCCGGAGGTGAGCACGATGATCCGGCCGTCGTGCTCCGGCGGGTGCAGCTCGCCGGGGAGGGCGCCGGCGACCAGCTCCTCGCGGGCCCGCTCGTCGACGCGGTGCAGCTCGGCGGGGAGGCCGAGAACCCGCTCGGCGAACTCGGTGTCGTGTACCAGCACCCGCAGCGCCTGCTCGTCGGCCACGGTGGCCAGCTGGGCGGCGGAGAGCCCGGTGTTCACCAGCACCGCGTCGACGCCGAGCAGGGTCGCCGCGACGATCGTCTCGATCAGGCCGTGGTGGTTGCGGCAGAGCACCCCGATCCGGTCGCCGGGCTGCACGCCGTACGCCGCGCGCAGCGCCCGGGCCAGCCGCTCGGCCCGGTCCAGCAGCTCCTGATAGGTCAGCTCGGCGCCCTGCTCGTCGACGATCGCGGTGCGGCCCGGGTCCCGGGCGGCTGCCTGGCGCAGCTCGCCGGCGAGGCTCCAGCCCCACTTGCGCAGCGCACCGAGCTGGGAGGCGACCCGGATCGGGCGGCCGGGGGTGAGTAGTCCGCGACGGGTGAGCGTGGCGACGATGAACGGCAGGTCCATGCCACAGGCCTCCTTCGACGGTGCACGAAGGGCCCCCGAGCTGGGGGCCCTTCGTGAGCGGTTATCTCGATCATGCACCGGACGCCCGCCCGGACCCACCGGCGGTGACCCGGGCCACCCGGCGGACGCCGGTCGGCGCCGGCCCCCGCCGCACCCGGGTCAGCGGATCTGGACCCCGGAGATCGCCCGGGAGATGACCAGCCGCTGGATCTCCGAGGTGCCCTCGAAGATGGTGTAGATCTTCGCGTCCCGGTACCAGCGCTCGACCGGGTGGTCGCGCAGGAACCCGGCCCCGCCGAGCAACTGCACCGCCCGGTCGGTCACCGCGACGGCCACCTCACCCGCCTTGAGCTTGGACATCGAGCCCTCGCCGGCGGTGAACGGCCGGTTGTTGCGCCCCATCCAGGAGGCGCGCCAGACCAGCAGCCGAGCCGCGTCGATCTCCATCTTCATGTCGGCCAGCGCGAACGCGACCGCCTGGTTCTCGATGATGGGCCGTCCGAACTGGACCCGGTTCTTGGCGTAGTCCAGCGCGTACTCGTAGGCGGCCCGGGCCACGCCGAGCGCCTGGGCGCCGACGGTGGGCCGGGACAGCTCGAAGGTGCGCATCGCGGCCTGCGTCGAGGCCCGCTTGCCGGAGCGGGCCCGGTCCAGCCGTTCCAGCAGCGCCTCCCGGCCGCCGAGCAGGCAGCGCCCGGGCACCCGTACGTCGTCGAGGAAGACGTCGGCGGTGTGCGACGCGCGCAGCCCCAGTTTGCGCAGCTTGCGGGTGGCGGCCAGCCCGGCCGTGCCCGGCGGTACGACGAACGCGGCCTGCCCGCGCGAGCCGAGTTCCGGTTCGACGGAGGCGGTGACCACGTGTACCCCGGCGATCCCGCCGTTGGTGGCGTACGCCTTCTGCCCGCGCAGCACCCACTCGTCGGTGGCCTCGTCGTAGACCGCCCGGGTACGCATCGCGCCGACGTCGGACCCGGCCTCCGGCTCGCTGGTGCAGAACGCCGCCACGGCCGGCTCGTCGACCGAGCCGAAGCACTGCGGCACCCATTCGACCAGCTGGTCGGGGGTGCCGGCGCCGTAGATGGCGGCCACCGCCAGCGAGGTGCCGAAGATGCTCAGCCCGATCCCGGCGTCACCCCAGAAGAGTTCCTCGCTGGCGATGGGCAGGGAGAGGCCGGTCGGGTCGGCCCAGCAGGTGGCGAGGAACTCGAAGCCGTAGAGGCCGACCTTCGCCGCCTCCTGGATGATCGGCCACGGGGTCTCCTCCCGGGCGTCCCACTCGGCCGCGGCCGGGCGCACGACCTCGGCGGCGAAGCCGTGCACCCAGTCGCGCAGGTCCCGCTGTTCCTCGTTCAGGTCGAGCGAGAACTCGGCCATGCTCAGGCCTTGGGGATGTCGAACAGGTTGGCGATGTTGGCCGCCAGGCCCAGGTCGCCCTTGGCCTTGAGCTTGCCGGTCATGAACATCATCACCGGGTTGGCGCCGCCCGACACGATCTTGAGGAACTCGACCGGGCCCATGGTGAGGCTGAGCTTCGGGTCGTGCTGCGCGGTCTCGTTGACGGTGCAGGCGCCGTCGGCGATGACCACCTCGTAGGTGTCGGTGCCGCCGTCGGGGCGCCCGGTGATGTTCCAGTGGATGACCGCGTTGGTGGAGCCGGCCCGGTCGGCCCGGAACAGCGACGGCATCCGGCTGAAGACCTCGCCGAGGATCTTGCCGCGCAGGTCGCCGGACATCACCTCGGCGATCTTGTCGTCGGGGGTGGACTTGACCAGCTGGGCGAACTCCTTCGGGCCGACGTTGGCGAAGTTGGCCGGGTCGAAGTCAGTCATGGGGGAACACCTCTCGGGCGGGCCGAATCTGGTTACTCTGGCGTAACCTTACGCACGAGTAGGTATGCTCGCAAGGTGTCCGGCACCCCGACCTTCAAGCGCCTGCCCCGGGCCGTCCGCGAGCAGCAGATGCTCGACGCCGCGGTCAAGGTCTTCTCCCGGCGTGGCTTCCACGCGGCCAGCATGGACGAGATCGCCGAGGACGCCGGCATCTCCAAGCCGATGGTCTACGCCTACCTCGGCACCAAGGAGGAGCTCTTCGTCGCCTGCCTGCACCGTGAGGGCACCCGGATGATGCAGGCGATCGCCGGGGCGGCCGCCCCCGACCTGCCGGCCGACGAGCGGCTCTGGCGGGGGCTGCGGGCGTTCTTCGGCTTCGTCGGGGCGCACCGGGACGGCTGGGCGGTGCTCTACCGGCAGGCCCGGGGCGAGCAGCCGTTCGCCGGCGAACTCGCCGCCATGCGGGCCCGGCTGGTGGACGTGGTCGCCGGGATGCTCGACCACGCGCTGCGCGCCGAGGGGCGCGAGGTGAGCGAGACCGATCTGGAGGTGGTCGCGTACGCCCTGGTGGGGGCGACCGAGTCGCTGGCCGACTGGCTCGCCGACCACCCGGAGGCGGACCCGGAGAAGACCGCCACCCGGATGATGAACGCCGCCTGGCTCGGGGCCGGCCAGTTGCTGCGCGGCGCCACCTGGCGGCCGCCGGCCGGCTGAGGCGCTCACCGCCGCAGCCCGGCGTACTCCGGCCCCGGGTCGGTGGCGCGCGCCCGGCGCCGGCCCCGCGCCCAGCGGGCCACCTCGACCACCAGGGTCACGGTGAGCGCGAGGCCGAGCCCGAGCAGCAGGCCGCGCAGCGGGTCCTGTTCGAAGGCGAGCCCGCCCAGGTAGCCGACCAGCGCCGAGTAGACCCCCCAGGAGACCGCGGCGAGCGTGTCGAAGGCGAGGAACCGCAGCCGGGGGAAGCGGATCGCGCCCATGGTCAGGGTGACCGCCGTCCGTCCACCCGGGATGTACCGGGCGACGGTGAGGATCAGCCCGCCGCGCCGGGTGATGCCCCGCCGGGCCCGGTCGAGCGCCGTCCGCCGCCGGCCGCCGGCTGGCAGCCGGGCGAGCAGCCGGCCGCCGCCGCCACGGCCGATGGCGTACGAGACGTGGTCGCCGACCAGCGCGCCGGCCGCCGCGACCGCGATCACGGCCGGCAGGTCCGGCTGGCCGGTGGCGGCGAAGACGCCGGCGGTGATGACCGCGGTCTCGCTCGGCACGACCGGGAAGAACCCGTCGACCACCGCGATCACGAAGAGCGCCAGGTAGACCCAGGGCGAGGACATCGTCTGGTGGAGCAGGTCGAGCAGCGAATCCATGATCCCGATGCTGCTGCCGGTGCGGCCCGCCGCCATCGGCCGTGCGTCAGCCGGCGGCCGCTACTTAAGTAGCGGCCGTCCCCGAACCGGCTCAGGGGCGAGCGGCCCGGGGCGTCGGGGTATCCCCGACGCCGGGGCGATCCCGGCCGTCGGTGCTCGGGCGGCCGGCGGGCCAGCGCCTACGCTCGGGGCGTGACCTCCAGCGCCGCCGTGCTCCGGCGGGCCGTCGAGCGGTACGTCCCGCTCGGGCTCGCCGTGCTGGTCGGCGGCGGGGTCTGGTACTCGGCGACCGGTGCCCTGGGGGTCCGTTCGCCGCTGCCCGGGGTGGTGGTCCTGGTCGTCGCCGTGGCGGCCGGCTGGGCCGCCGCGACGGTCCACCGGAGGCGCTGGCCGCTGTTCGCCGCGGCGGCGGTCGCCTGGCTGCTGCTGGCCGCCTGGCCGGCGGCGGTCGCCGCGTCCTGGCAGGCCGGCCTGCGGCTGCGTGGCCGCCGCCCGCTCGGCGGCTTCCTGGCCGGCGCCGCGCTGGTGCTCGCGCTGGGTGTGCTGATCGGCCGGGCGATGGGGGGCGAGCGCGGGTTGACCACCGCCACCCCGGGCAACGCCGTCGCGATGGCCGCCTGGCTGGTGGTCTTCCCGCTGGTGATCGGGCTCTGGATCCGGGCCCGCCGGGACACCCTCGACGCCCTGCGGGACCGGGCCGCGCGGCTGGAGCGGGAGCAGGAGGCCCGGGCGGAGCGGGCCCGGGCCGAGGAGCGGGCCCGGATCGCCCGAGAGATGCACGACGTGGTGGCGCACCGGGTGTCGCTGATGGTGGTGCACGCCGGTGCGCTGGAGGTGACCGCCGCCGACCCGGCGACCGTCGAGGCCGCGTCGTTGATCCGGTCCACCGGCCGGCAGGCCCTCGCCGACCTGCGCGAGGTGCTCGGCGTGCTGCGCCAGCCCACCCCGACCGCCGGCGGTACGCCGGACACCACCCCGCCACCGGGCCTGGCCGGGATCGACGAGTTGGTCCGCGAGTCGCGCGCCGCCGGGTTGCGGGTGCACCGCCACGACGAGGGGACGCCCCGACCCCTGCCGGCGACGGTGGACCGGACCGTGCACCGGGTGGTCCAGGAGGCGCTGACCAACGTCCGCAAGCACGCGGCCGACGCGGAGACGACGGTGCGGCTGCACCACCTGGCCGGCGGGATCGAGGTCGACGTCCGCAACGGCCCGTCGGCCGGCGGCCGCGCCCTGCCCGGCGCCGGGCTCGGCCTGGTCGGCCTCCGGGAACGGGTGGAGCTGCTCGGCGGGCGGCTGGAAGCCGGCCCGGACGACGGCGGCTTCCAGGTCCGGGCGCTGATCCCGGTGCAGGAGGAGACGTGATCCGGGTCCTGGTCGCCGACGACGAGCACCTGGTCCGCTCCGGCCTGCGCCTGATCCTGGAGGCGGCGCCGGAGATCACCGTGGTGGGCGAGGCGGCGGACGGCGCCGAGGCCGTGGCCGAGTCCCGCCGGCTCCGCCCCGACGTGGTGCTGCTGGACGTGCGGATGCCCGGCACCGACGGGCTGGCCGCCGCGCCGCGGATCGTCGCCGGTGGCGCCAAGGTGATCATGCTGACCACCTTCGACCGGGACGAGTACGTGCACCGGGCGCTACGCGCCGGAGCGGTCGGCTTCCTGCTCAAGGACACTCCGCCCCGGGACCTCGCCGCCGCGGTGCGGACCGTGGCCGCCGGGAACGCGATGCTGGCGCCCACGGTGACCCGGCGGCTGATCGAGTCCTTCGCCGAGCGGGGGCCGGACCGGCGGACGGCCGCCCGGCAGCGGCTCGCCGACCTCACCGCGCGGGAGCTGGAGATCGTCCGGGAGGTCGCCCGGGGGCACGCCAACGCCGGGATCGCCCGCCGGCTGGGGATGAGCGAGGCCACGGTCAAGGCGCACGTCAGCCGCGCCCTGGCCAAGCTCGGCGTGGGCAACCGGGTGCAGGTGGCGATCCTGGTGCACGACGCCGACCTGCCCTGAGCCCGGATCCGGCCCGGGCCGGCGGCGGTGGTCAGCGGGGAGCGACCGGGCGGCGGCGGTGGAGCCACCGCCGGGCCGCCTCCAGCAGCAGGGTGATGACGACGGAGAACCCCACCCCGACCAGCACGCCCCGGACCGGGTCGCGTTCGAAGGCCAACCCGCCGAAGTAGCCGAGCAGCGTGCAGTAGAGCGCCCAGGTGAACGCGCCGATCGCGTCGAAGAACAGGAACGACCGGCGGGAGTAGCGCAGCGCGCCCATGGTCAGGGTGACCGCCGTCCGCCCGCCCGGCAGGTACCGGGAGGTGGTCAGGATCAGTCCGCCGCGCCGCTGGACCGCGCGCCGGGCCCACTCCGAGCTGGCCCGCCGCCGGCTTTCCTGCGGGAGTCGGGCCAGCGGCCCGGCGCCGCCGCCGCAGCCGATGGCGTACGAGACGTGGTCGCCGACGAGCGCGCCGAGGAAGGCCGCTGCGATCACCCCCACCAGGTCGGGGTGACCGCCGGCGGCGAGAACGGCTGCGGTGATCACCGCAGCCTCGCCCGGCACCGCCGGAAAGAACGCGTCGACCGCGGTGACCCCGAAGAGCACCAGGTACACCCACGGCGAGGCGACCGTCTCCCGGAGCAGGTCGAGCACGGCTTCCATGCCCCCATGCTGTCCGGGAGACGGTCCCGTAGGGGCTGAGTCAGCGGATCGTGCCGGTCAGGTGCGGGCGGTCGGTGCGCGCGTCGTGCAGGGCGAACTCCCGGGCCGGGACCGCGCTGAAGGCGACCGTGCCGGGCAGCGGGACCGGCAGCTTGAACGCCACGTCGACGGTGAAGGCGTCCGGCAGCCGGCTCTCCAGCGCGGCCAGGCAGCGGGCCTTGCTCCACATCCCGTGCGCGATCGGGCGCGGGAAGCCGAGCAACCGGGCCCCCAGCCGGGAGGTGTGGATCGGGTTGTGGTCGCCGGAGACCCGGGCGTAGTCCGTACCCACCCGGGGCTCGACCCGCCAGTGCGCGGAGGCGGGCGGTACCGCCGGCCGCTCGCCGCGGTCGCGCCGCTCGCCGCCGCCGGTGCCGCGCTCCTTGGCGAGGTACGTCGAGACGCCCCGCCACACCTCCGCGCCGCCCACCTTGGCGACGAGGACCACGTCGAGTTGGCGGCCCCGGTCGTGCGGGCGCAGGTTCTCCGCGTACGTGGTGAAGTCGAGCGTCTCGTCGGCGCCGATCGGGCGGTGCACGGTGATCCGGTTGGCCACGTGCACCACGCCGGCCAGCGCGATCGGGAAGTCCGGCGCGGTCATCAGCCGCAGCGCCAGCGGGAAGCCCAGCACGTGCGGGTACGTCGCCGGCAGCCGGTCGGCGAGCCGGAACCCGCAGACCCGGTCGTAGTCGGCCAGGTGGGCCCGGTCGACGGTGGCGCCGGCGACGGCCAGCTCGACCGCGGGCACGGTGTCGCCGCGCCGGCCGCCGACGCCGGGCAGCGCGCCGAGCAGGGCGCGCCGGTAGAGCGCGCCGGCCGCGGGCATCGCGGGCAGTTCGGCCCGGGCCCGGGTCGGGGCGGGCCGGTCCTCGGTGGTCGCCATCTCAGGCCCCCAGCAGGCTCTGGCCGCAGACCCGGACCACGTTGCCGCTGACCGCGCCGGAGGCCGGCCAGGCCAGCCAGCCGATGGTCTCCGCCACGTCGACCGGCAGGCCGCCCTGGGACATGCTGTTCATCCGCCGGCCCGCCTCGCGCAGCACCAGCGGGATCCGGGCGGTCAACCGGGTCTCGATGAACCCGGGGGCGACCGCGTTGACGCTGATCTGCCGGTCGCGCAGCGCCGGCGCGAGCGACTCGACCAGCCCGATCACGCCGGCCTTGCTGGTGGCGTAGTTGGTCTGGCCGCGGTTGCCGGCGATCCCGGCGATCGAGGAGACCGAGACGAGCCGCCCGCCGGCCGGGATCAGCTCCCGCTCCAGCAGCACGTCGTTGATCCGCTCCTGGCTGGAGAGGTTGACCTCCAACACCGAGTCCCAGCGGTCGGCGTCCATCCGGCCCAGGGTCTTGTCCCGGGTGATGCCGGCGTTGTGCACCACCACGTCCACCCGGCCGTGCCGGCCGGCCAGGTGCTCGGCGAGCCGGGTCGGGGCGTCCGGCGCGGTCAGGTCGAGCTGCACCGCGCTGCCGCCGATCTCGTTCGCGACCGCGGCCAGCTCGTCGCCGGCGGCCGGGACGTCCAGCGCCACCACCCGGGCGCCGTCGCGGGCGAGCACCCGGGCCAGCGCCGCCCCGATGCCCCGGGCCGCCCCGGTGACCAGCACCACCTGCCCGTCCAGCGGGCGGTCCCAGTCGGCCGGCGGTTCCGCCCGCCCGACGCCGACCCGGATCACCTGGCCGGAGACGTACGCGGACCGGCCGGAGAGCAGGAACCGGAGGGTGGCTTCGAGGCTGGTCGCCGTGCCGGCGGTGAGGTCCGGGCCGTCGCCGGCGGTGACGTACACCAGTTGGGCGGTGACGCCGCGGCCGAACTCCTTGCCGATGCTGCGGGTCAGCCCTTCCAGGGCGCGCTGCGCGGTCGCCTCCCGGGGCGTGCCGCACTCGGTCGGCGGGGTGCCCAGCACGATCACCCGGCCGCTGGGCAGCACCGAGCGGGCCCGAGGGTGGAAGAAGTCGTAGAGCTGCCGCAGCCCGGTCGAGTCGGTGATCCCGGTGGCGTCGTACACCAGGGCGCCGAAGCGGTCGGTGGCGTCGCCGTCGGCGGCCGGATCGCGCACCTCGACCCCGGCGGCGGCGAGGATCTTGCCGATCGGCGCGGCGAGGCGACCGCCGGTGGCCGCGCCGAGCAGGGCGGGCCCGGGCAGCAGGGGGTCGCCGGGACGGTGCCGGCGCAGTCGCGGCGGGTCGGGCAGCCCGAGGCGCTTGACCAGCGCGCGGCCGGCCCCCGATTGGACGAAGCTCGCGTACCTGTCGGTCATAGGCGTAGCCTACTGACGAGTAGGGTTCGGGCAAGACTTTCCAGGAGGCGGATCGTGCAGAACATCCGGCGGGTCGCGGTCATCGGTGGCAACCGCATCCCCTTCGCCCGCTCCAACTCCCGCTACGCGGGCGCGTCCAACGCGGACATGCTCGGCGCGGCGCTCGACGGGCTGATCGCCCGCTACGGCCTGGCCGGCCAGCGGGTCGGCGAGGTGGTCGCCGGGGCGGTGCTCAAGCACTCCCGCGACTTCAACCTCACCCGTGAGGTGGTGCTCGGCTCCCGGCTCGACCCGCACACCCCGGCGTACGACATCCAGCAGGCCTGCGGCACCGGCCTGGAGGCCGCCATCCTGGTCGCCAACAAGATCGCCCTCGGGCAGATCGACGTCGGCATCGCCGGCGGCGTCGACACCACCTCGGACGCCCCGCTGGCGGTCAACGAGGACCTGCGCCGCACCCTGATCCAGCTGAACAGCGCCCGCACCCTCGGCGAGCGGCTGCGGCTCGCGGCGAAGCTGCGCCCGTCGCAGCCGTTCAAGCCGGACATCCCGCGCAACGCGGAGCCGCGCACCGGACTGTCCATGGGGGAGCACGCGGCCCGCACCGCGCTGCGCTGGAACGTCGACCGGCAGTCCCAGGACGAGCTGGCGCTCCGCTCGCACCAGCGGCTCGCCGCCGCCTACGACCGGGGCTTCTTCGACGACCTGATGACGCCCTACCTGGGGCTGACCCGGGACCAGAACCTGCGCCCGGAGACCAGCCTGGCGAAGCTCGGCTCGCTCAAGCCGGTCTTCGGCGCCAAGGGGCCGGACGCCGAGCGGGCCACCATGACCGCCGGCAACTCCTCGCCGCTCACCGACGGCGCGTCCACCGTGCTGCTCGCCTCCGAGGAGTGGGCCCGCGCGCACAGCCTGCCCGTGCTGGCCTGGTTCAGCTGGTCGGAGACCGCCGCCGTGGACTTCGTGCACGGCGACGAGGGGCTGCTGATGGCCCCCGCCTACGCGGTGCCGCGGATGCTGGCCCGGGCGGGGCTCACCCTGCAGGACTTCGACTACTACGAGATCCACGAGGCGTTCGCCTCGCAGGTGCTGGCCACCCTGGCCGCCTGGGAGTCGGCGGAGTTCTGCAAGGACCGGCTCGGCCTGGACGCCCCGCTCGGCGCGGTCGACCGGGACCGGCTCAACGTCAACGGCTCGTCGCTGGCGGCCGGGCACCCGTTCGCGGCGACCGGCGGCCGGATCGTGGCCACCCTGGCCAAGCTGCTCGCCGAGAAGGGAAGCGGCCGGGGTCTGATCTCGATCTGCGCGGCCGGCGGCCAGGGGGTCACCGCGATCCTGGAACGCTGACCCTTCCGCTCAGCTACTTCACCGACCCGGCTGGTGCCAACCAGCGCATGGGCTGGCCGGTCACGGTGGCGATCTGGTCGAAGTCGCGGTCGTAGTGCAGCACGGACAGTCCGTGGTATTCGGCCGTGGCGGCGATCAGGAGATCCACAGGTCCGGCCGACCGGTGCCAGCCCCGCCCGGTCAGCTCAACCTGGGTCTCGGTTGCTCGCTCGTAGATCCGGTCGGGCATGGCCATCCAGCCGAAGGCGATCCGCAGTTGCTCCTCGAGTCGAGCGCGGTCGGCGACGGACCGGGCCGAGTAGAGAAACTCCAACTCGATGAGGGGACAGACGGCGACGAGGCCAGCCGTGATGGTCGGCTCCCAGCGGGCCAGCACCTCCGGGTCCCGGAACAGTCGGACGAGGGCGCTGGTGTCGACCAGGTAGTCAGCGAGCTTCACGAACGGTATGTCTTCTTGTCGAGCAGCTCGTCGAAGTCTCCTGCCTGCCCGCGAGTTGCCAGTTCGGCGAGCGCTCGGGCCCGGCGCACCCGCGCCGCCCCTTCGCGGAGCGCCACGTTGACCGTCTCCTTCTTGGTCTTGGTGCCGAACGCCTCGGCCGCGTCGGCAAGCGCCTCGTCGTCGACATCTACCAGGATCTTGGTCATCCGGGCCCCCTATATACGGCAACCTTCTAAAGTATATCCGGCGGGGGGCTTCGGTCGGGGACGGACGCGGCGTACGGGAGAATGAGGTACGTGACGACGATCCCGAACGTGCTCGCCAACCGCTACGCCTCGCCCGAACTGGTCGCCCTCTGGTCCCCGGAGGAGAAGGTCCGGATGGAACGGCGGCTCTGGCTCGCCGTGCTCCGGGCCCAGCGTGACCTGGGTGTGCCGGTGCCGGACGGGGTGGTCGAGGCGTACGAGCGGGTGCTCGACCAGGTCGACCTGGCCTCGATCGCCGAGCGGGAGCGGGTCACCCGGCACGACGTGAAGGCCCGGATCGAGGAGTTCAGCGCGCTCGCCGGGCACGAGCACGTGCACAAGGGGATGACCTCCCGGGATCTCACCGAGAACGTCGAGCAGCTCCAGGTCCGCCGCTCGCTGGAGCTGATCCGGGATCGCGTGGTGGCCACCCTGGCCCGGCTGGCCCGGCTCGCCGTCGAGCACTCCGACCTGGTCATGACCGGCCGTTCGCACAACGTCGCGGCGCAGGCCACCACGCTGGGCAAGCGCTTCGCGTCGGCCGCCGAGGAGCTGCTCATCGCGTACGAGCGGCTGGACGACCTGATCAACTGGTACCCGCTGCGCGGCATCAAGGGCCCGGTGGGCACCGCCGCCGACCAGCTCGACCTCTTCGACGGCGACGCCGACAGGGTGGCCGAACTGGAGCGCCGGGTGGCCGGGCACCTCGGCTTCACCCGGGTGCTGGACAGCGTCGGCCAGGTCTATCCGCGCTCGATCGACCTGGCGGTGCTCTCCGCGCTGGCCCAGATCGCCGCCGCGCCGTCGTCGCTGGCCACCACGATCCGGCTGATGGTCGGCCAGGAGCTGGCCACCGAGGGCTTCAAGCCGGGCCAGGTGGGCTCCAGCGCCATGCCGCACAAGATGAACACCCGCTCCAGCGAGCGGGTGAACGGCTTCGCGGTGATCATCCGGGGTTACCTGTCGATGGTCGGCGAGCTGGCCGGCGACCAGTGGAACGAGGGGGACGTCTCCTGCTCGGTGGTCCGCCGGGTGGCCCTGCCGGACGCGTTCTTCGCCGCCGACGGGCTGTTCCAGACCTTCCTCACCGTGCTGGACGAGTTCGGGGCGTACCCGGCGGTGATCAACCGTGAGCTGGAGCGCTTCCTGCCGTTCCTGGCCACCACGAAGATCCTGGTGGCGGCGGTCCGGCGGGGCGTCGGCCGCGAGGTGGCGCACGAGGCGATCAAGGAGCACGCGGTCGCCGTGGCGCTGAACATGCGGGAGAAGGGCGCCGCCGAGAACGACCTCTTCGACCGGCTTGCCGCCGACGGCCGGCTCGGCCTGTCCCACGGCGAGATCGACGCCCTGGTCGCCGACCGCACCGCCTTCGTCGGCGCCGCCCCGGCCCAGGTCGAGGCCGTCGCCCGCCGCGTCGCCGCCGTGGTGGCCGCCCACCCCACCGCCGCCACCTACACCCCACCCCCCATCCTCTGACCCCCCTGGCTCCCGGCCCCGCACCGTCGATCAGGAGTTCGGGTCGGCTCCGACCTCCGGGCCGACGCGAACTCCATGATCAACAAGCTCTGGTGAGCGGGAGGGGTCAGGAGTCGCGGGTGGGGGTTTCGGCGGCGGTGCGGAGGTTGGGGGCGCTGGCCGGCTCGGCGATGCCGCCGGGGGCCTCGGCGATCTCGCCCTCGTGGGCGGTCTCCGCGGCGACCAGGGGCTGGTCGGGCGGCATGACGTCGGGCACCTTGGGCGCCACGATCACCGCCGTGCCGTACGCGCAGATCTCCATCCACATCTCGCCGCAGTCGCGGCTGTCGAACCGCATCCCCACCACGGCGTTCGCGCCCAGCCGGCGGGCCTCCTCGCCGAGCCGGGCCACCGAGTCGGTCCGCCACCGGGTGAGGTTGTCCGGCGCCATCGGGTCGTACGCGCCACCGCGCAGGTTCTTGACCCCCTCGCGGTACGGGTTCCGCGTCCTGGCCATCGATGACACCACTTCGCCGAGAATCTGGCGGATCTCGTACCCGGGTAGTTGCTCCGTCGTCACGACCAGCACGTTTCCGATGCTGTCAGGCGACCCGGCACCCCATCGTGAGGGTTGTTCACCTGATCGGATGCTGCAAAACGGCGCGGCGCGGACGGCCGGCGCGCCGCCGACCATCCGCGCCGCCCGGGGCGCTAACCGTCAGACACCGGCCACCGAGGTGATCCAGGCCCGGTTGTACGCCACACTGCCGTAGTTCTGGATGCTCTGGCCGTCGGCGGTGGAGGCGACGCCGACCTGCCGGCCGTTGTAGAACTGCGGCCCGCCCGAGTCGCCCCGCCAGGCGTTGCCGTTGATCCGGGTGCTCCGGATCGCCTGCCCGCCGTAGGCGTCGGTGGCGCTGTTGCTGGTCACCTGGACCGAGGCGGTCTTGAGCTGCGTGGACGCCGAGCAGCCGCTGTAGCAGGTCATGCCCCAGCCGTAGATCGAGTTGGTCGAGCCGATCGGCGGGTTGCTGCTGGCCAGCGTGACGTACGAGGTGCTCACCGAGCTGGACAGCCGCATCAGCGCCAGGTCGTAGCGGCTGTAGGTGGCGCTGACGGTGCGGGTGACGCCGCCGGAGGAGCGGTAGACGCTGCCCACCCGGACCGACATCGAGCCGCCGAGGCAGTGCCGGGCGGTGAGTACCCACTGCGGCGCGATGATCGTGCCCGAGCAGGTGAACGAGCCGTTGCTGAAGACCGCGGCGGCCCACGGGGCCGACGAGACGGTGCTGCCGCCGATGATGGGATCCGGGCCGGCCGGGGCGGCGACGGCGCCGGAGCTGGCGCCGAGCAGGGTGGCCGCGGCGGTGGCGACGACCGCGACCAGGGATCGGATGCGCATGGGGGCTCCTTCGGGGGGTTGGACCCGGGTTCGCCGGGTCCGGCCTGCCGGTCGGCGGGCGGGGGTGGCCCGCCGCCCGGGGACTATCATCGACGTCCGACGATGTACGGTAGGGCGCTGAGATGTCGTTCACAAGAGTTTCATCGAAATTAATCGATGACATGGGTCGTGGTGCGGTGGTCCGCCGGGTGCCCGCGCGTCCGGCCGGCCGAACCGGGCGAAACGGCCCACCCGGCAACGAACACGCATCGGGATCACAACGACTCGGCATCGGTCCACCGGACCCCACGCCGATAATGTCGATCACTGCCTGAACCGCGTCCGGCCGGTGCGGCCGGGGCGGGATCTGCCAGGTAGGCTGGCTGCGCTCGCCCGTTGTGGGTCGGCACCCAACTGCGTACACAGTCAGGAGTGCCCAGTGCCTCGCGTCGTCGTCGACGTCATGCTCAAGCCCGAGATCCTCGATCCGCAGGGCCAGGCCGTCGCAAACGCGCTGCCCCGGCTCGGCGTCAGCGACGTCGCCTCGGTCCGGATCGGCAGGCGGATCGAGATCGAGTTCGCCGGTGAACCGGACCTGGACCGGGCCCGGGAGATCGCCGACAAGCTGCTCGCCAACCCGGTCATCGAGGACTTCACGGTCCGCCTGGTCGAGGCCGACGAGACCGCGGACGCCCGCTCGTGACCGCGCGGGTCGGTGTGGTGACGTTCCCCGGCTCGCTCGACGACGGGGACGCGGCCCGGGCCGTCCGGATCGCCGGCGCCGAGCCGGTCCGTCTCTGGCACGGCGACCCGGCGCTGCACGGGGTGGACGGGGTCGTCCTGCCCGGCGGCTTCTCCTACGGTGACTACCTGCGCTGCGGCGCCATCGCCCGGTTCGCCCCGGTGATGGAGACGATCGTGGACGCGGCCCGGGGCGGCCTGCCGGTGCTCGGCATCTGCAACGGCTTCCAGATCCTCTGCGAGGCCCACCTGCTGCCCGGCGCGCTCACCCGCAACCAGCACCTGCACTTCCGCAACCGCGACCAGTTCCTGCGGATCGAGTCGGCCGGCACGGCCTGGACCAACGCGTTCCAGCCCGGCCAGGAGGTGCTGATCCCGGTCAAGAACGGCGAGGGTTGCTACGTCGCCGACCCCGCGACGCTGGACCAGCTCGAGGCCGAGGGCCGGGTGGTCGCCCGCTACATCGGCGGCAACCCGAACGGTTCGCAGCGCGACATCGCCGCGATCAGCAACGCCGCCGGCAACGTCGTCGGCATCATGCCGCATCCCGAGCACGCGGTGGAGGAGCTGACCGGCCCCTCCCTGGACGGTCTCGGCTTCTTCACCTCGGTGCTCAAGCACCTGGTGGGGGCGCCGGCGTGAGCGCGAGGAGTGAGCCGGGTTTGCGAGCCCCGCAGTCGCGAACGAAGAGCGGGGCGGTGACCGGTCGCGGCGGGATCATCGGTCGGCTCACCCGCCCGCAGGGCGGCCACGAGCGCAGCGAGGAGAGGTCATGACCACCCATCCGGACCCGGTACGGGAGATCCCGGAGGCCGCCCCGGCGCAGCCGGTGGAGCCGCGGCCGGCCCCCGTCGTGCCGCAGGCCGGGCCGGCCGGGCACGCCGACTCGGCGCCCGCCGGGCACGCCGAGCCGGAGCCCGCCGCCTGGGCCGACGGCGTGGACACCGTGCCGCGCGCCGGTGGCACCCCGGGCGAGCTCCAGCCGTACGCCGAACTCGGGCTCCGCGACGACGAGTACGACCGGATCCGGCACATCCTCGACCGCCGGCCCACCCAGGCCGAGCTGGCCATGTACTCGATCATGTGGAGCGAGCACTGCTCCTACAAGTCCAGCAAGGTGCACCTGCGCCAGTTCGGTGAGAAGGCGCCGCCCAGCGACCGGCTGCTCGCCGGCATCGGCGAGAACGCCGGCGTGGTGCAGGTCTCCGACGAGCTGGCGGTGACCTTCAAGGTCGAGTCGCACAACCACCCGAGCTTCGTCGAGCCCTACCAGGGCGCGGCCACCGGCGTCGGCGGCATCGTCCGGGACATCCTCGCCATGGGCGCCCGCCCGGTCGCGGTGATGGACCCGCTGCGCTTCGGCGCCGCCGACCACCCGGACACCGCCCGGGTGCTGCCCGGTGTGGTCGCCGGCGTCGGCGGCTACGGCAACTGCCTGGGCCTGCCGAACATCGGCGGCGAGGTCGTCTTCGACCCGTGCTACCAGGGCAACCCGCTGGTCAACGCGCTCTGCCTCGGTGTGCTTCCGGTGAACCGGCTGCAGAACAAGGCCGCCGCCGGGCCGGGCAACATCGTGGTGCTGATGGGCGCCAAGACCGGCCGGGACGGCATCGGCGGTGTCTCGGTGCTGGCCAGCGCCACCTTCGACGAGGGCAGCGAGGAGCGGCGCCCGTCCGTCCAGGTCGGCGATCCCTTCATGGAGAAGCTGCTCATCGAGGCGTGCCTCGAGCTGTACGACGCCGAGTTGGTCGTCGGCATCCAGGACCTGGGCGGCGCCGGCCTGACCTGCGCGCTCACCGAGACCGCCGCCGCGGCCGGCACCGGCATGCGGGTCTGGCTCGAGCGAGTGCCGCTGCGCGAGCCCTCGATGGAGCCGCACGAGATCCTGGCCAGCGAGTCCCAGGAGCGGATGCTGCTGGTGGTCGAGCCGGAGAAGCTCGACGCGGTGCTCAAGACCGCCGAGAAGTGGGGCGTCTGGGCGACCGCCATCGGCGAGGTCACCCCGCCGGCGCCGGACGGGCAGCCCGGCCGTCTGGTGATCACCTGGCGGGACCACCTGGTGGTCGACGTACCGCCGGGCTCGCTGGTCGACGACGGTCCGGTCTACGCCCGCCCGATGCGCGAGCCGGCCGACCTGATCCTGCTCCAGGCCGACCGGGCCGAGACGCTGCCCCGGCCGGCCGACCCGGAGGCGCTGCGCGAGACCGTGCTGCGCATGATCGCGTCGCCGAACCTGGCCGACAAGACCTGGGTCACCGAGCAGTACGACCGGTACGTGCTGGGCAACACCGTGCTGGCCCAGCCGGAGGACTCCGGCGTGATCCGGATCGACGAGCGGACCGGGCTAGGCGTGGCGCTGTCGGTGGACGGCAACGGCCGGTACGCCCGGCTCGACCCGTACCACGGCACCAAGCTGGCGCTCGCCGAGGCGTACCGGAACGTGGCGGTCACCGGCGCGAAGCCGATCGCGGTCACCAACTGCCTGAACTTCGGCTCGCCCGAGGACCCGGGCGTGATGTGGCAGTTCGCCGAGGCCGTCCGCGGCCTGGCCGACGGCTGCGCCGAGCTGGGCATCCCGGTGACCGGCGGCAACGTCAGCTTCTACAACCAGACGGGCGCGGCGGCCATCCACCCGACCCCGGTGGTCGGCGTGCTGGGCGTCCTCGACGACGTGGCCAACCGGGTGCCGATGGGCTTCGTGCCCCGGCCGGGCGGCGACCACGACCAGCTCTTCCTGCTCGGCGAGACGCACGTGGAGCTCTCCGGCTCGGAGTGGGCCTGGGTGAACCACGAGCACCTCGGCGGCGTACCGCCGCAGGTCGACCTGGCCCACGAGCGGTCGCTGGCCGAACTGCTCGCCGAGGCCGCCCGGGTCGGGCACCTCAGCTCCGCGCACGACCTCTCCGACGGCGGTCTCGCGCAGGGCCTGGTCGAGTCCTGCCTGCGCCGCGGGGTCGGTGCCCGGATCGCGGTGCCCGAGCGCTTCGCCGGCGGCTCGATGCCGTTCGTCTACCTGTTCAGCGAGTCCGCCGGGCGGGTGCTGGTCTCGGTGCCGCGCGGTCACCAGAAGGCGTTCACCGCCCTCTGCGCCGAGCGCGGCGTGCCGTTCGAGCTGATCGGGGTCACCGACCCGGCCGGCGGCGCGCTGGAGGTGCACGGGCAGTTCCGGATCGGCCTGGACGAGCTGCGCGCCGCGCACACGGCCACCCTGCCGCGGCTCTTCGGGGGCGCCGAGGTCGTGGACGTGCCGGCGCCGGCGGCCGGCGTGGCGGGCGCCGTCGAGGCGGTGCCGCTGCCGGCCACGGAGCCGGCCGTCGAGGTGGCGCCGGTGGATCCGGCGACCGTCGAGGCCGAGCCGATCGCGTCGGCGGCGCCGGTCCCGCCGACCGGTGCGGCGGAGCCCGTCGCGCCGGCCGACGACGACGCCGACGGGCCGGCCGAGGCGTCCGGGTCCGACTCCGGTGACACCGAGCCGCCCGCCGCGTCCGACCAGCGCTGAGGCGTTGGCCGCGACGGTCTGCACGCAACCCGGATCCGGCGCCCGGTTCGACTGGGGGTTGGCCGGGGCGGCCGAGCTCGGCCGCGTCTGCGCGGTGCTGGTGGTGGTGGACGTGCTCTCGTTCACCACCGCTGTGGAGGTGGCGGTCGGCCGCGGCATGCGGGTGCACCCCTTCCCCTGGGGCGAGCAGGCGGCCGACTACGCGCGCCGGGTCGGCGCCGTCGCGGCGGTGGGCCGCCGGCAGGTGACCCCGGAACACCCGTGGTCGCTCTCGCCGGCCGCCCTGAGCACCGCGCCGGCCGTCGCCGACCTGGTGCTGCCCTCGCCGAACGGTTCGGCGATCAGCGCCGCGGCCAGCGCCACCGGGCTGCCGGTCGTCGCCGCCTGCCTGCGCAACGCGCGCGCCGTCGGGCGCTGGCTCCAGCGACAGGGGTACGGCTCGACGGACGCGCCGGTGGGCGTGATCGCGGCCGGCGAACGCTGGCCGGACGGGTCGTTGCGCCCGTCCGTGGAGGACCAGCTCGGGGCGGCCTGCGTGCTCGACGCCGCGTCGAACGTGCCGGGCGGGCTCTCCGTGGAGGCGGCCATGGCGCTCGCCGCGCTGGCCAGCACCCCGGACGTACCGGCCGCCGTGCGGGGCTGCGTCTCCGGCCGGGAGCTGATCGAGCGCGGCTTCGCCGAGGATGTCGAGATCGCGGTGCGGGTCGGGGTCTCGGACGTGGTCCCGGTGCTCCGTCAGGGCGTCTTCTCCGCCGCCTGACCGGCTACGGTGGAGCTTCGCCGACGAGTTGACACGCGAAGGGCCGCCCGGTCAGCCGGGCGGCCCTTCGTCGTGGTCGTGCGGGCCGCAACGGCCCCGGTGCTCAGTCGTCCAGCCAGTCCAGCCGGCGGCCACCCCGGTCCTGCGGCGGCGGCCCGTCCGGCCGGCCACGCCCGCCGTGCGGCTGGTCGCCGTAGTAACCGCCCTGCTCGTAGCCGCCGCCCTGGTCGTAGCCGCCGCGCTGGGCCGGCGGCTCCTGGCCGTAGCCGCCCTGCTGGCCGTAGCCGCCGCCCTGGTCGTAGCCGCCGGTCGGCTCCGCGCCCCGGCCGTAGGGCGCCGCGTCGGGCTGGCCGTAGCCGCCCTGGTCGTAGCCGCCGGTCGGCTCCGCGCCCCGGCCGTAGGGCGCCGGGTCCGGCTGGCCGTAGCCACCCTGGTCGTAGCCGCCGGTCGGCTCCGCGCCCCGGCCGTAGGGCGCCGCGTCGGGCTGGCCGTAGCCACCCTGGTCGTAGCCGCCGGTCGGCTCCGCGCCCCGGCCGTAGGGCGCCGGGTCCGGCTGGCCGTAGCCGCCCTTGTCGGGCTGGTAGGCGCCGGTCGCGTACGGGTCGGCCGGGGCGGGGTACTGGGTGGCCTCGCCGGTGTACCGGCCGGTCGGCTCGTCGTACCGCTCGCCGTAGCCCGCACCGCCCGGCGCCGGCGGCGGGTAGCCCGCCGCGCCACCGGCCGGAGCGCCGTAGTCCCGGCTGCCGTAGCCGCCGCCCGAGGACGGCGCGTTGCCGTAGCCGCCACCGGAGGACGGCGCGTTGCCGTAACCGCCACCGTAGCCACCCGGGCCGGCCGGCTCGTCGCCGTAGCCGTTGCCCGCCCAGCCCGACTGCGGGCCCCCGGCGCCGTACGGCTGTGGCGGCGCGCCGTACGGGTCCGGCGGCACGTCGTCGACCACCGGGCGGTGCATCATCGTCGGCGCGTCGGCGAGCGAACCGCCGGCCACCATGGTCCGGTCCGGCCCGGCGCCGACCCCGTTCACCACCCGGGTCTGGTCGTCCGCGCCCCGGTACGCGCCCCGGGCCGCCGGGACGGCGCCGGCCGCCGCGGCGGCACCCGCCGGGTCGGCCGCGTCGGGGTCGTCGGCGTTCTCCCGGCGCTTCATCAACAGCAGCACGATCGTGCCGACGCCCGCCGCGACCAGCAGGCCGCCGAGCAGGATGATCACGTACGACCCCATGCCGCCGCCGTCGGAGTTGCTGGCGTTGTTCGCCGCGCCGACCGTGGCTTCCGGGGTCTCCTCGGTCGTCTCGTCGGTGGCCTCCTCGGTCGGCAGCGGCTCCTCGGTCGCCGACGGGGTGGCGCTCGGGGTCACCTCGACCTTGATCGCCAGGGTCAGCCGCTGGCCGGTGACGCTCTGGCCGGCGCTGGCGGTGAAGGGCTTGGTGGTGACCACGTCGTCGAAGCTGGCGCCGAGGGCGAGCCGGCCCGGGGCGATCGGCTTCTCGGAGGTGCCGGTGAAGCGGAAGTTGCCGCTGTCGTTGCTGATCGTCTCGGTCCGCTTGCCGTTGCCGTCCTGGAGCATCACCAGGGCGTTCGGCACGGGGCTGCCGTCGGCCTGCTTGACCACCTTGCCGGAGACCGACAGGACGGTCTGCGGTGCGGCCGGCTTCCCGACGAGGGTGACGGTGGTCGACCCCTCCTGCGACTGCTTCAGGGGGCCGTTGGAGTCCGTGGCCTTGACCGTGATCCGGGCGGTGCCGTTGGCCGCGTCGTCGGCGAGCCGGAAGGTGGCGTCGAAGGTGCCACTCGAGTCGACCCGCCCGCGGGCGCATCCGTCGACGCAGGTCAGCTTCGAGTTGCTCGAAGTGACCGTGACGTCCGCCGGCTCCGCGCCGTCCTCGAAGGTGAGCGTGTAGCTGATCTTCGTGGTCTTACCGGCTTCCACGCTGCCGGGCGAGGCCGAGACGTTTGTGACGTTCGGTGCCGCCTGGGCTGGTGTGGCGGGGACGGCGAGCAGGGCGCCGACAACCAGCGCCACGACCACACCGGCCCGCTGCTTCCAGGCACGTCGGTGTGTTGACACGTCCACCGCCTTCCGGGCTGACTTCCCTGGACCGGCGGGCGCCGGGCCGGGGATCATCACGGTACGAATACGCCGTCGGCCACTATGCCTTGTCTGACCGGATCGGCGCGACCCAGGGCCAGCGTCGGACCGGTTGCGGGCGAGTCGTATCGTCCCGTGGTGTCCTCTCCGCACATTAAGTCCGCCGCGGTCGCGGCGGCGTTGTCGGCGCTCGACGAGGGCCGTACCCCCGAAAGGTCGGTGCTCCGAGAGGCGGTCCGTGCCCTGTTGACCGCCCTCGCGGACCGCGCCCCCGGCCGATCGGTGGAGGTGCGTGTCCCACCTTACGGTGCAGTTCAGTGCATTCCCGGTCCCCGACACACCCGCGGCACCCCGCCGAACGTGGTGGAGACGGATCCGCGGACCTGGCTGGAACTGGCGACGGGGCGGCTCGACTGGGAACGGGCGGTCACGGAGGGTCGCGTATCGGTGAGTGGGATCCGGGCGGATCTCTCCGGTCACCTGCCGCTCTAGGTGGCGCGGAGGCCGATCTTGGTAACGGACCGGAGCCGTTTCGTGACTTTCTGTATCGACGCTGATTCGCGTACACTGTCAGGCGACGACAGAGGTCCCGGCCGAGACGTGTGGGTCGCCCCCGTGATCCCGCCAGGCCAGTCCAGATCAGCATGAGGGAGCGGCAGGTGCCCCGAGGCGACGGCCGGCTGAGCCACGACCTTGACCCCCAACGACCCGGCCCGCAGGACGCATGCGGTGTCTTCGGCGTCTGGGCGCCCGGGGAGGAGGTCGCCAACCTGACCTACTTCGGGCTGTACGCGCTGCAGCACCGCGGTCAGGAGGCGGCCGGCATCGCGGTGAGCGACGGCTCCGGCGTGGTGGTCTACAAGGATCTCGGCCTGGTCGCCCAGGTCTTCGACGAGCCGACCCTGGCCAGCCTGCGCGGGCACCTCGCGATCGGCCACGCGCGCTACTCCACCACCGGCGGCTCGACCTGGGAGAACGCCCAGCCGACCATCCGGTCGACCAGTTCCGGCACGACGATCGCGCTGGCCCACAACGGCAACCTGGTCAACACCGCCGAGCTGCAGCGTGAGGTCGCCGAGCGGGGGCTGGTCGCCGACGGCTCGACCAACGACACCTCGCTGGTGACCATGCTGCTGGCCAGCCGCCCCGACCTCTCCGTCGAGGCGGCCGCGCTGGAGGTGCTGCCGCAGCTGCGCGGCGCGTTCAGCTTCGTCTTCATGGACGAGTCGACGCTCTACGCGGCCCGCGACGCGCACGGCGTCCGCCCGCTGGTGCTCGGCCGGCTGGAGCGCGGCTGGGTGGTGGCCAGCGAGACCGCGGCGCTGGACATCGTCGGCGCCAGCGTGGTCCGCGAGGTGGAGCCCGGCGAGCTGATCGCCATCGACGAGGACGGGCTGCGTTCCACCCGGTTCGCCGTCCCGGAGCCCAAGGGCTGCCTCTTCGAGTACGTCTACATCGCCCGCCCGGACGCCACCATCGCCGGCCGGAACGTGCACGCCGCCCGGGTGCAGATCGGCCGCCAGCTGGCCAGGGAGCACCCGGTCGAGGCCGACCTGGTCATTCCGGTGCCCGAGTCGGGCACCCCGGCCGCGATCGGCTACGCCGAGGAGTCCGGCATCACCTACGGCGCCGGCCTGATGAAGAACCCGTACGTCGGGCGGACCTTCATCCAGCCGTCGCAGACCCTGCGCCAGCTCGGCATCCGGCTCAAGCTCAACCCGCTGCGGGAGAACGTACGGGGCAAGCGGCTGGTCGTGGTCGACGACTCGATCGTGCGTGGCAACACCCAGCGGGCGATCGTCCGGATGCTGCGCGAGGCCGGCGCGCTGGAGGTGCACGTCCGCATCTCCTCGCCGCCGGTCAAGTGGCCGTGCTTCTACGGCATCGACTTCGCCACCCGCGCCGAGCTGCTGGCCAACGGCCTGGACACCGAGGGCGTCCGGCGTTCGATCGGCGCCGACACGCTCGGCTACGTGTCCCTCTCCGGCCTGATCGCCGCCACCGAACAGCCGAAGACCCGGCTGTGCCGCGCCTGCTTCGACGGGGAATACCCGATCGAGCTGCCGGCCGGCAACCTGATCGGCAAGCACGTGCTCGAAGGGGTGGGCCGTCGGGTCGCGAACGCGACCCCGGACGCCCTGGAGCGCACCGCCCCGACACTCGTCGCCACTCCGGGCGGCGCGACCGCACACCGCCCGTAGCACCGCCCGGCACCACCGGCCACCGCCGACGGCGCCGAGAACCACAAAGGGGAGAACCGTGACGCACGTGTCCGAGCGCAGCGGCGCAGGAAGCAGCCCGACCGGCGCCGGCGGCGAGCGCCAGCCGTGGACGGCCGGCACCGGCCGCCAGGCGCGCAAACGCTCGGTCTCGTACGCGGACGCCGGCGTCTCGATCGACGCGGGCGACCGCGCGGTCGAGCTGCTCAAGTCCAAGGTGCGGCAGACCCGGCGTCCGGAGGTGCTGGGCGACCTGGGCGGCTTCGCCGGCCTGTTCCGGCTCGACACCACCAAGTACAAGAACCCCATCCTGGCCTCCTCGACCGACGGCGTGGGCACCAAGCTGGTGATCGCCCAGCAGATGGACATCCACGACACGGTCGGCATCGACCTGGTCGCGATGGTCGTGGACGACCTGGTGGCCTGCGGCGCGGAGCCGCTCTTCCTGCTGGACTACATCGCCACCGGCGAGGTCGTGCCGGACAAGGTCGCCGAGATCGGCGCGGGCATCGCCGACGGCTGCCGGTACGCCGGCTGCGCGCTGCTGGGCGGGGAGACCGCCGAGCACCCGGGCGTGCTCCGCCCCGACGAGTACGACATCTCCGCCACCGGCGTCGGAGTGGTGGAGGAGAGCGAGATCCTCAGCCCGGAGCGGGTCGAGGTGGGCGACGTGGTGATCGCGATGCGCTCCTCCGGCCTGCACTCCAACGGCTACTCGCTGGTGCGCCACGTGCTGCTCGGCGCCGGCCGGATGCGGCTGGACGTGGTGATCGAGGACTTCGGCCGGCAGCGGACGCTCGGCGAGGAGCTGCTCACCCCGACCAAGATCTACGCGCAGGACTGCCTCAAGCTGATCGCCGAGGCCGAGGTGCGGGCGCTGGCCCACGTGACCGGCGGCGGCATCCCGGGCAACCTGGTGCGGGTCCTGCCCGAGCACGTCGACGCGGTGGTCAACCGCTCCACCTGGAAGCCGCAGCCGATCTTCGACCTGATCCAGTCCAAGGGACGGATCGAGGACCCGGAGATGGAGGCGACCTTCAACATGGGCGTCGGCATGTTCGCGATCGTGTCGGCGGAGGACGCCGACCGCGCGCTGGCCACGCTGACCGGCCGGGGCGTCGACGCGTGGCAGGCCGGCGAGATCATCGAGGGCTCCGGCAACGTGCAGATGATCGGCCAGCACACCCGCGGATGATCACGCTCTGGTGATCGTACGGGCACCTGATCAGGGCTTCACCCGAGTGGCCATCGCCGCCTAGCCTGAAGGGCACCCTCAGGCACAGCGGAGGAGGGCAATGGCTGCTCGGGGACAGTCGTTCAGCGGAATGCGCGGCCTGGCCGCCGTTCCGTCGTACGTCGTGATGCAGCCCACCACCCTCTGCAACCTGGATTGCGCGTACTGCTACCTGCCGTTGCGGGCGGCGGACCGGCGGATGCCGGTGCCGGTGGCCGAGGCGGTGGCCGCGTCGGTCAACCCCTGGGCGGCGGCCGGCCGGTTCTCGGTGGTGTGGCACGGCGGTGAGCCGCTGGCCGCCGGCCGGGAGCATCTGGCGGCGCTGCTGGCCCCGTTCGGGCCGGAGGTGGAGCACCACGTCCAGACCAACGCCACGCTGATCGACGACGCCTGGTGCGCGTTCTTCGCCGAGCACCGGGTGCGGGTGAGCGTGAGCGTGGACGGGCCGCGGGAGCGCAACGGCGACCGGGTGACCCGGGCGGGCCGGTCCGCGTACGACCGGATCCTGCGCGGGGTGGCCGCGCTGCGCCGCAACGGCCTGCCGTTCTCGGCGCTGGCGGTGGTGAGCCGCCCGGAGCCGGGCCTGGCCACCGAGCTGTACGACTACTTCCTCGGGCTCGGCTGCGACGTGCTCGGCATCAACATCGAGGAGACCGAGGGGGTCAACACCCGCGACAACTCCCACGACCCCGGTGTGGTGACGGCCTTCTGGGCGGAGCTGGTGGCGGCCTGGCGCCGGGACCCGCGAATCCACCTGCGGGAGGTCGAGTGGTCGCTGCGGTACGCCGCGGCGGTGCTGGACGGCACGGCGGACGACCTGCTGCCGCGCCGGCTGGACCCGATCCCCACCGTCGGCCACGACGGCTCGGTGACCGTGCTCTCCCCGGAGCTGGCCGGCTTCACCGACTCCCGGTACGGCGACTTCAGCAGCGGCAACGTGCTGGCCACCCCGCTGACCGAGATCCTCGCCGGGGCGGCGGGTACGCCCTGGGTGGGCGAGTTTTTGGCCGGCGTCGAGGCGTGCCGCTCGTCCTGCCCCTACTTCGGCTTCTGTGGCGGAGGCCACGCGGCCAACCGTTACTTCGAGCTGGGGCGTTTTGACGGTACGGAGACCGAGCACTGCCGCAACAGCAAGATCCGCCTACTGGAGGGAGTGTTGGAGCATGCCCGAGACCACCAGTCACCGGCAGCCTGAGCGCGTGGCGGGCGCCGCCCCGGACGGGGTCGCCGAGCGGGTGCGGGATGCCGCCCCGGGACTCACCACGCTGCTCCACGAGGCCGAGGTCGCGCGACGGCTGCGGGCGGAGGTGGCGGGCGGCGACGGTGCCAGCGCGGTCTGCGCCTGGAACCACTTCGAGAACATCCCGACGTTCTACAACTGGAACAACCGGCCCCGCTGAGGCGGACCGGGATCAGGGACCTGCCGATCGACCGGAGTCGCCTCCGGCGCGGTCAGGTCCCTGATCATCGGTCGTGGCGCCGCTTCGATGGGCACATGCGTGAGCACGCGGGAGGTTACCGCGTGCTCAGCTGCGACCGGAGAGGTCAGCGGGTCGGACGGACCCAGGTGTCCGGGTCCTCGTCCGCGTGATCCTCGTCGTCGTCGTCGACATACTCTTTGTAGTCGTCGTCGAAGTTGTGCTCAGACTTACCAGCACCCGCCAACTCGCGCTGCAAGGCGGTGAGGTCGGTGTTCGGGGAGTGGTACTTCAACTCCCGGGCCACCTTCGTCTGCTTGGCCTTAGCACGGCCGCGCCCCATGGCTCGACCCCCTCGCACAGAATGCGGGGCAGCCCGAAGGCGGGCCCCGATGACGTCAGGCATCTCTCGTGGCTCTTACGGTACATGGGGATGCCGCCGTTCGGCACCTCGGGTTACCGTCGACCGGCCCTGCGCGTCGCGGTTGTCCGGTCGTCACACAGTGTACCCGGTAAGGAGCGGTGCGGCGAGCACCCATGACACCGGACGAATCCCACGAACCGACCCGATTCTCAGCTTAACGGGGTGCCCGGGCCCGGGGGCGGAACCGGCGTGGCCCGCCCCCGGAGCGACAGGTCAGCGCAGGTGGATCGTGCGCAGCCGGCCGACGTCGGCCATCCGCCGCTCGGCCAGCCGGTCGGCGGCGACCGCCGGCGGGACGCCCTCGGCGTCGGCGAGCTGGAGGATCTCCCGGGTGGTGTCGTAGATCCGGGTGGCGCGCAGCTTGGCCCGCTCGAAGTTGAAGCCCTCGATCTCGTCGGCGACCTGGATCACACCGCCGGCGTTCACCACGTAGTCGGGGGCGTAGAGGACGCCCCGGTCGGCCAGGAGCTTCTCGATGCCCGGGTGGGCGAGCTGGTTGTTCGCCGCGCCGGCGACCACCTTCGCGCGCAGCACCGGCACCGTGTCGTCGTTGAGCGCGCCGCCCAGCGCGCACGGGGCGTACACGTCGATGTCGGCGGCGACCAGCATGGCGGCGTCGTCGACGAGGGTGACCTGCGGGTGGGTGGTGCGCGCCCACTCCAGCGCCTTCGGGTTGACGTCCGTCGCCACCACCTCGGCGCCGTCGTCGAGCAGGTGGCCGACCAGGTACTTGCCCACCTTGCCCAGGCCGGCCACGCCGACCCGGCGGCCGTGCAGCGTCGGGACGCCCCAGACGTGCTCGGCGGCGGCCCGCATGCCCTGGAAGACGCCCCAGGCGGTGAGGATCGAGGAGTCGCCGGCGCCGCCGTGCTCGACGCTGCGGCCGGTGACGTAGCTGGTCTCGCGGGCGATCACGTCCATGTCGGCGACGTAGGTGCCGACGTCGCAGGCGGTGTAGTAGCGCCCGGCCAGCGACTCCACGAAGCGGCCGTAGGCGCGCAGCAGCGCCTCGGACTTGATCTGCTCGGGGTCACCCCAGATGACCGCCTTGCCGCCGCCCAGGTCCAGCCCGGCGAGGGCGTTCTTGTACGCCATGCCGCGGGACAGGTCGAGCACGTCGGCGAGGGCCGCCTCCTCGCTGTCGTACGGGTAGAACCGGGTGCCGCCGAGCGCGGGCCCGAGCGCGGTGGAGTAGATGCCGATGATCGCCTTGAGGCCGGTCTGCTTGTCCTGGCAGAACACGACCTGTTCGTGACCGGTCGATCCCGGGTCGTCGGTGCTGGCGAAAACGCCCATGGCTTGCTCCTGGTGTCGGTGGGCGCCCTTGTGGGGCGCGGACCTGGTGGGACGCCGGCGGGATGCTGCCGGTGCCGCTGAGCCTAGTATCGGCCGACGCCGTCCGGTCGCCCGCGGCACGTGGGGGCGCGCGACGGCGCTCGGGTCCCGATTCGTGGGAGGATCGCGCCGTGCCGTCGCTCTTCGCTTCATACCTGCGCGTGTACGAGCCGCTGACCGCCTTCGACCGGGACCGCCAGTCGTACTGGCGGCGCTACGTCGAACAGGGGCGGGCGGTGGCCCCGGTGGAGGGGCCGGGCCGGCAACGGACGTCGGTGATCGAGGCCCTCGGCGCCGGCTGGACCCGGCTGCCCGATCCGCCGGACGAGGCGTACGTCCTGGAGACGGACGACACCCTGCTGGTCTGCCCGTGGAACCTGCGCATCCGGGTGGCCGAGGCGGCGCTGAGCGCGCGCGACGGGGTGCCCCCGGTGCTCGCCGACGCGTTCGTGCCGCCGGTGCTCGCCGGCCAGGCCAAGGCGGTGGTGGAGGACTGGCGCAGCGGCGCCCGGGTGCTGGAGCACGGCGTGCCCCGGGTGCACGAGCAGGTGGCCACCTGGGGCGTGCCGCTGCGCTGGTTCGTGCTCTTCGAGCCGGCGGAGCGGGACCTGGTCACCCGGCCCGGGCGGCGGGCGCTGCGCTACCGGACGGAGATCTCCAAGGCCCGGCGCCGGTCGTCCCGGGCGCTGTCCGTGCTGCGTAAGTCGGTCGGCGAGGCGCCGATCACCGAGGCGGTCGAGGAGGCCGCCCGCTGGCTGGAGGAGTTCCACCCGCGCTCGGTGGTCGAGCTGGACTACGGCGGCCTGGTCGAGTTGCTCTCCGACGAGACGCTGGCCGCGGACGACTCGCCCGAGCTGGTCGCGGCGGGGCTGGCCGGGCTGTCCCGGGGCGAGGCGGAGGAGGCGTCCGCCGCCTACGACAAGCTGGTGGCCCGGTGGCGCGCGGTGCAGCTGCTGGAAAGGTGCAACTGATCACCAACCGGTCAGGGAGCGCGCCCAAGGCGAGGCGGGCTCGTAGTTAGCGCATCACGAACCGTGATCATGAGTCCGAATAAGGTACTTTCTGCCGTGTAAAAGTCGCATAAATCGGGCATGGTTCATCCGTCCGTCTAGGGACGTTCGGCCGTTCGGCCCATGTCGGACATCGGGGACTAGCCGGACCATGGGAGACGCGTCGGCCGGCGGGACCCCGGCCGATGTCTATACATGTGGAGGAGTGACCGATGGCATCGCGAACGCACGAACCAGAGCCGCTACTCACGCCGGCCGAGGTGGCGTCGATGTTCCGTGTCGACCCGAAGACGGTGACCCGGTGGGCCAAGGCTGGCAAGCTCAGCGCCATCCGGACCCTCGGTGGCCACCGCCGGTACCGCGAGTCGGAGGTCAGGGCCCTGCTGCAGGGGCAGATCCCCCAGCAGCGCCAGGGGGACTGACGGCCGGGAGCCAGCAGAGACGAACTGCCGAAGGGGCGGTGGAGCATTCCACCGCCCCTTCGTCGTGTCAGCCGATGGCCGTCCGCTGACCGTCCGGCGTTCAGTCGGCCAGCGTGACCCGGACACCGACCGTCCCGCCCTCGCCCCGGCGCAGCCGGCTGCCGAGCAGGCTGAGCCGGCCGATCAGCCGGTACTTCTGCTTGATCAGGCCGCGTATCCGGCGGGTGCCGGCCGGGTCGCAGAGGGTCGCGTGGCCGGGCACCGGCTCGCCGTGCGGGCGGCCCCGCACGTCACAGGGGGTCACGGTGACCTCGCCGCTGCGCCGGATCCGCTTCACCTTGCCGGAGTTGGCCGCCGTCCACACCGCCAGCGCGTCACCGTCGCGGACCGCCCAGACCGGGGTCGCCACCGCCCGACCGTCCTTGCGGAAGGTGGTGAGCAGCAGGTACTTCTCCGCACCGAGGCGGTCCAAGGTGGTCACGCCGCCAGGATACGGCCGCGCGGCTGACTGACCGGCCGGATAGCGTGAAGCCCGTGACGGGCCAGCCACGGATCGGTGACGTGTTCGGTGAACTGCTGCGCGACGCGTACGCCGTGGCCACCGGGGTCGGTCCGCGACCGCTGGCCGGCGGCCGGCTGCCGCGCCCGGTCATCGAGATCATCGAGCGCGACGACGGGCTGATCAACGGCGCGCCCGCCGCGCACTACCTGGACGGTCCCGCCGACTGGCAGCCGTACGACCGGCGGGCGGTGGACCGGGTGCGGGGCGCCACCCTGGACGTCGGCGTGGGCGGCGGCCGGATCGCGCTGGAGCTGCAGGAGCGGGGCGTGTCGGTGACCGGGCTGGACACCTCGGCCGGGGCGCTGGACGTGTGCCGGCGCCGGGGCGTACGCGACCTGGTGCACGGCACGGTCGACGACCACGTCGCCGACGGCCGGCGGTACGACACTTTCCTGCTGCTCGGCAACAATCTCGGCCTGATCGAAGGGCGGGAGCGCGCTCCGGCGTTCCTGGCCGCGCTCGCCGCGCTGGCCCGCCCTGGCGCGCAGGTCATCGCGCACGGCACCGACCCGTATGGCACCCGCGACCCGGTGCACACCGGTTACCACGAGCTCAACCGCCGTCGCGGCCGACTCGGCGGTCAGCTGCGGCTCCGGCTGCGCTACCGCGAGCTGGCCACCCCCTGGTTCGACTACCTGGTCTGCTCGCCCGACGAGTTCGGCACGCTGGTGCGGGGCACCGACTGGCGACTGGCCGAGGTGGACGACCGGGACGCCCCGTACTACCTGGCCACGCTCCGGCTGGCCGGCTGACCTGGCCGGGCCCCCGCCGCGCGGCGAGGGCCCGGGGGCGTCGGGTTCAGACCTCGACGGTCGGCGGCAGCTGCTCGGGCGGGAGACCGCCGTCGCCGTCGACCACCTCGTCCGGGGTGCCGTCCTCGTCCAGGTCCACCATGGTGACGTCGACCTTGCCGTCGTGGTCGGTGTCGAACTGGAACAGGTCGGCCTTGCCGTCCCCGTCGGTGTCCACCACCCAGACGTCGGTCCGGCCGTCGTTGTTCGTGTCGGCGCGCAGCAGCTCCACCCGCTCGTCCCCGCGGGTCTCCACGGTCTCCGGAGCGCCCTCGCTCCGGTCGGTCTCCGGTGCCTGGCTCATCTCGGCTCGTCCTTCCCTCGGTTGACCGCCGTCTGTACCCGATCCGCCGCGCCCCCACGCGTGCGGCCACTGTCGGGGCTCATAGGGTCGCGGCATGAGCGAGTGGAGCGGACCGTCGGGCGAGGGTGACCCCCGCGTCGCCGCCGGACGCAGCGGGGAGGCGTGGTGAGCGATCGGTTCGTCGTGGTCGGGGCCGGCACGATGGGGCTCGGCATCGCGTACGTGGCGGCGGGCGCCGGGCACGCCGTCGAGCTGGTGGAGGTCGACCCGGGCCGGGGCGCGGCAGCCCTGGCCCGGCTCGGTGAGCTGTGGGACCGGGCGGTGCAGCGGGGCAAGCTGACCGCCGACCAGGCCGCGGCCGACCGGGCGCGGGTCACCCTCCGCGCCGCGCTCGGCGAGGTCGCCGAGGCGCCGGACGTGGTGGTGGAGGCGGTGCCGGAGCGGCTCGACCTGAAGCGGGCGGTGCTGCGCGACGCCGAGGCGCTCGGGCCCGCGCTGCTGGGCAGCAACACCTCCAGCATCCCGATCGCCGAGCTGGCCACCGGCCTGGCCCGGCCGGAGCGCTTCCTCGGGCTGCACTTCTTCAACCCGGTCTGGGCCATGGCGCTGCTGGAGGTCGTGGTCGGCCCGGCCACCGCCGCGGAGACCACCACCGCGGCCGTCGCGCTCGCCGGCCGGCTGGGCAAGGACCCCGTCGTGGTACGAGACATGCCGGGCTTCGCCACCTCCCGGCTCGGCGTCACCCTCGGCCTGGAGGCGATCCGGATGGTGGCCGACGGGGTGGCCTCGCCGGCCGACATCGACAAGGCGATGGTGCTCGGCTACCGGCACCCGGTCGGGCCGCTGGAGCTGACCGACCTGGTCGGGCTGGACGTCCGGCTGGACATCGCGCGGACCCTCCAGACCGCGTACGGGGACCGCTTCGCGCCGCCGCCGCTGCTCGTGGAGATGGTGGCCGCCGGCCGGCTGGGCAAGAAGTCCGGGCAGGGCTTCTACCGCTGGGAGAACGGGGTGAAGGCGTGAGCGCGAGGAGTGAGCCGGGTTTGCGAGCCCCGCAGTCGCGAACGAAGGTGGCACGGTGAGTGCGGCGGCGTACGGCACGGGGCTGCGGGTCGAGGAGCATCCGGACCGGCTGGTGGTCACCCTGGACCGGCCGGAGAAGCGCAACGCGATCGACGCCGACCTGATCGCCGCGCTGCACGCGGTCTGCGCGGAGTTGGAGGCACGCCCCCGGCTGCTGCTGCTCACCGGCGGCACGGACGGCATCTTCGCCGGCGGGGCGGACATCGGGCAGCTGCGCGAACGCGGGCGGCTGGAGGCGCTGGCCGCGATCAACTCGGCCGCGTTCGCTCGGATCCGGGCACTGCCGATGCCGACCGTGGCGGCCGTCGACGGCCCGGCGCTGGGCGGCGGCGCCGAGCTGGCGTACGCCTGCGACCTGCGGGTCTGCACCGAGCGCGCGGTCTTCGGCCAGCCGGAGGTGCGGTTGGGCATCCTGGCCGGCGCCGGCGCGACCCACCGCCTGCCGGCGCTGGTCGGCGAGGCCCGGGCCAAGGAACTGCTCTTCACCGGGCGCCGGGTGGACGCGGCGGAGGCGCTGCGGATCGGGCTGGTCAACCGGGTGGTGGCCGAGCCGGGCGAGCTGCTGCCGGCCGCGCACGGCCTGATCGACGAGATGGCCAAGGGCTCCGCGCTGGCGCTGCGGCTGACCAAGCTGGCCGTCGACGCGCCCGCCGCCGCCCACCCCCAGCTCGACCTGGTCAGCCAGGCGGTGCTCTTCGAGGACGAGGAGAAGCACCGGCGGATGACCGAGTTCCTCGAACGGCGGCGCCCGCGCTGAACCTCCCCGTAACGGCGGACGGCCGCACCGGTCAACCGGTGCGGCCGTCCCGCGGCTGTGCGACGGTCAGTGCCGGATCTGCACCCCGGCGTCCGCCAGCGCCCGGATGACCTGCGCCGACTCGGCGAAGCCGATGATCAGCACGGCCTCCGCGCCGAAGTCCTTGATCTCCTTGGCGCCGCTGGTGAAGTCGACCGGCGGCGCCTCGGCGCCCTCCCCCGGGTCGTAGGTGAGCAGCTTCACCCGGTCGGGGCCGAAGCCGGCCCGCTCCAGCTCCTCCCGGACGTTGCCCTGCAGGCCCTCACCGTAGGAGTCCTTCCGGGCGACCAGCGCGATCTTGCGCGGGCCGTCGCGGAGGATCACGTCGGCGAGCGCGCGGCCCTGGAGGCTGTCCGGCGGCGCGGTACGGAAGTAGAGGCCCTTGTCGTCCACCTCGGTCAGGCTGGCGTCGGTGTTCGACGGGGAGATCATCACCTTGCCGGCCTTCACCACGTCGGGCAGCACGGCCCGGGAGATGCCCGAACCGCCGGCGCCGATGATGACGTGCACGCCCGCCTCGACGTGGCTGGCCACGGTCGCCTTCGCGACCTCCGGGTTGGTGCCGTCGTCGCCGTCGATCCAGGTCACCGGCTCGCCGAGCACGCCACCGGCCCCGTTGATCTCCTCAAGGGCCAGCGCCGCGCCGGCCGCGATCGGCGGGTTGGCCAGGGCCAGGTCACCGGTCTTCGGCAGCAGGCCGCCCAGCACCAGCGGGGCGTCCGCGGCCTTGCCGCGCTGCTTCTTCGCCTTCGGCGGCGCCTTGGTGCTGGCCGTCGACTCGTCACCGGCCCCGACGAACTCGGTCTTGCCGTCGTTGAGCTGCTGACCGTCGAAGTGCAGGGTGGCGTAGCTGGCCGTGGCCGGCTCGCCGGCGTCGGTGAAGCCCGCCCGGGTGAGCGAGACGCTGCGGTACTCGATGTCCTGCCCGTTGCGGGCCAGCGCGAGGCAGGTCGAGGGGTCCTCGCAGCGCTGCCCGCCGTTGGTGACGCCGACGATCTGCTTGGCGATGGCGGCCGGGTTCGTGGTGCCGGCCAGCTGGGCGGCCAGCGCGCTGATCACCACCGCGTCGTACGCCTCGGCGGAGTAGAGGAAGTCGGTCAGCTTCGGGTCCACGGTGCGTAGCCGGTTCTTGAAGTCCTCCGGCAGCGGCGTGAGCGGCGTGGTGCCCTTCATGCCGTCGACCAGATTGGCCCGCTCCTTCAACTCGGCGGGGTACGAGTTGAGCATGTTGCCGTCGGTCCCGTAGAGGCGCACCTGGTGGGTGGTCGTCTCCTCGGGCTGGTCGGTCCCGCATGCGCTGGTGGCGAGCAGGAACGTCGCGCAGGCGGCCAGGGTGGCCGCCCGCGAGGCGCGTGACATGAGCATGGTCGTCCTTCCTCCGGCGAAGGTCCGCTGCGCACATTAGCGTGCCGGCCGGAACGGCGGGACCGTGGAGCCCGGTCAATCCGCTGGTAGCCCGCCATGCGTACGCAGAGTGACGATCGGCCGGAGGTGGTGGCTTGACCCACCCCCCTACCGTGCACTGGGTGACGAACTCACCACAGCAGATCCTCGACGACGCGGCCGCCGTGCTCCACTCCGCGCTGGCCGGCGACGGCGACGCGGTGGTGGGCACCTTCGACGCGGTGGTCGACCGGTCCGGCCTGGCCGGCGCGTACGGGGTGGCGTGGTGCCTGGCCGCCGCGATGGTGGGCGACGAGGCGCCGCGGGGGGCGTGCGCGCTGGACTTTCCCGGCATCGACCAGGCCGGCTACGACACCCGCTGGGTGGCCCGCTTCGTCAGCGCGTACGCCAACGCGGACGCGGACACCGGGGAGGCGCTGTTCGGCGCGGCGGTCGCCGACGGCCTGCTCCCGGACTGCCTGCTCACCCTCGCCGGCTCGACGGTGGCCACGCTGCGCCATCGGGCCGGCTGAGTTCGCGGCGCCCGTCGGGGGGCGGGCGCCGCGTCTCAGGCTCCGGTGTGGACGGTGCGCCGCCCCGCCCGCGGGCGGCACGGCGCCCCGGCCGGCCACACCCGGCTGCTGCTGGGCGTGCCGGGCGTAGCGCAGCCGTCGGCCCGCCGTGATAGGTCTGTGGGATGTCCGAGGCCATGCTGAGCAAGGTGCGCAAGCTGCTGGCCCAGGCCGAGGACCCGGCCTGCACGCCCGCCGAGGCGGCCGCGTTCACCGCCAAGGCGACCGAGCTGATCGCCCGCTACGGCATGGACCGGGCGCTGCTCGCCGCCCGCGATCCCGCCACCGACCCGGTCGGCGACCGGGTGGTCGAGGTCGTCGCTCCGTACGCCCGGGACAAGGCCGGCCTGCTCGCCGCGGTGGCGGAACCGCTGGGCTGCCGCTGCGTACGCCGCCGGCAGGGCAGCGGGTTCGCGATGCACCTGTTCGGTTTCGCCAGCGACCTGGAACGGGTCGACCTGCTCTTCACCTCGCTGCTGGTGCAGGCGGCGCACGGCCTGGCTGGCGCGGTGGTGCCACCGGGCGAGCACCCGGCCGCGTTCCGGCGGTCCTGGCTGGCCGGCTTCGCCCAGGTGGTCGGCGGCCGGCTGCGCGCGGCCGAGGAGGGCGCGGCCACCGCGGCAGGCGCACCCTCGGTCGCGCTGGTGCTCGCGGACCGGTCCGACCGGGTGCAACGCCGGCTCGCCGAGGTCTACCCGCGGCTGCGCACCGCCCCGCCGCGCCGGCTGGCCGGGTCCGGATTCGGTATCGGCGCGGCCGCGGGTCGCCGCGCCGACCTGGGTGGCCGGGTGGTCCCGGCGCCCGGCGGCCGGCCCGGGTTGGGTCGCTGAGCGGCGGGTCAGTCGCTGGCGGAACGCCGGCCGACCGAGGCGGCATAGCGGGAGAGCAGTTCGTGCCAGCCGGCGGTCAGCGCCTGCCGGTAGCCCTCCGCCGCGTCGCCGTGCCGGTCGAAGTGCCGGTGCACGACCTCCACCCGGGTCTGCCCCGCCCCCTTCGGGTGGAAGAGCACCTCGACCTCGCTGGCCCGGGCCGGGTCCGGCACGGGCACCCGGTCGGCGCCGATCTGCCAGGTGAAGACCAGCCGCCGGGGCGGGTCCCAGGTCAGCACCCGGCCCCAGTCGTTGCGGAAGCCGTACGGGCCGATCTCGTAGAGCATGCCGCCGGCCCGTGGCTCGATCCCCAGCTCGGCCAGGTGCGCCGGCCCGGACCAGGTGTATTCGGTCACCCACCAGTCGGCCAGCGCCCCGGTGAACACCGCGAACGCCTGCGCGGGCGGAGCGGGGACGAGGAGGCTGTTGCGGAGCGAGAACCGCTGGCAATCCTGCCGGATCTCTGTCGGATCAGCCATCCCCTGTCCCATAGGCCCGGACCATACCGGCTGATGCCCGGCTGTGCAGCTTCGAGCGGTGCCCGGTTGCGGACAGCCGGCGCAGCCTCGGCCGCGGCCGGTGCGGTCGCCGCGGCGGCCCGGCCGACGGCGCGACGGTGAACGGCAGGGTGGCCACGGGGGGCCGGACGGCTGCCGCCGGCGGCGAGGGATGGCGCCCCGGCGATCGGGTAAGCGCGCCCGTGCGGCCGGGCTGTCACCCGGCCATCGGGGGCTGGCAGCGGGGAGCGGGACGATGAGCGAGACCGGGTCGGGTCACCAGGATCAGCGGCCGGGTGGGCAGGGCGAGCGGCCGGGCCGGCCGCAGCCGGAGGGCGACCGGCGCACGCGGCAGGCGCGGTACGGCGACGAGCCGGACGCGGCGGATCGTCGGGCGGCCCGGCCGGGTGAGCCGGACGTGCTGCTGGACGTGCCCGACCTCAGGGTGGAGTCCATCCGGCTGGCGGTGGACGGGCTGCGGGCCGACCTCTCGCTCAAGGCCCGGCTGGCGAATCTGGTGCAACTCGACGCCGGCGTGCGGGTCGACCTGCACGGGGTCGAGCTGGACATCACCGACGTGCGCGCCGAGGTGCTGCTCAAGGTGCGGCTGGAGAAGGTGATGGAGATCCTGGACCGCGCGCTGGCCACGATCGACCGGAACCCGCAGATCATCGAGACCCTGGCCCACAGCGCCGGCGGGGTGGTGGACGACGTGCACCGCACGGCCCATCAGGTCACCGGCACGACCGAGCACCTCGACACGGTGGTGGACCGGCTCGGCCAGGAGATCGGCTCGATCAGCGCCCGGGCGGAGTACCAGGGCCCGGGCGCGGTCGCCCGGGGTGCGGCACCGGGTGGCCAGCAGCAGCCCGGCGGCCCGGCCCAGCAGGGCCGGCAGGGCGCGCCGGGCGGCGCCCAGGGTCAGGGCGGGCCGGGCGGCGGACCGGGCCAGCAGGGCGGCGAGGCCCCGAGCCCGACCGACCTTGCCGCCCAGGCCAGCGAGGCACTCCGGCAGGCCGGACGCAGCGTCTGGGAGGCGATCCAGGCCGGGGTGAGCCAGCACCGGCCACGTTGACCATCGCCGGGTCGGTGGTCAGCCCCGGCCGTCACGCCTTTCCGTCTGTGCAGCAGCCGTCGGCGCAGTCCGAGGGCTGGCTGACCGGCGTACCGGCGGCGGGCAGGGGCGCGCAGTCGTCGCAGTGCTCGCCGCGCCAGGCTTCCACGCCCTCCTTGACCGCGACCCCGGCGATGACGAGCGCGGCGACCGGGTCGGCCCACGACCAGCCCCACCCGGCGTTGAGGACCAGGCCGACGAGCAGCACCGCGGACAGGTAGGTGCACAACAGGGTCTGCGTCGAGTCCGCCATGACGGTGGTCGAGCCCAGCTCCCGGCCGGTGCGCCGCTTGGCGCGCACGAGCAGCGGCATCACGACCAGCGAAGCGACAGCGAGGCCGATGCCGACCGGACTGGCGTCGGCGTCCCCGCCGGCCAGCAGCGACCGTACGGCGTCGACCGTCACCCAGGCGGCCAGCGCGAAGAACGACAGGCCGATCAGCCGCAGCGCGAGCCGCTCCCGATCCTCCGGCACCCGGGAGCGGAACTGCCAGATCAGCACGGCCGCGCTGGACACCTCGACGAACGAGTCCAGGCCGAAGCCGATCAGGGCGGTCGAGGAGGCCGCCGTGCCGGCGGCGATCGCGACCAGGCCCTCCAGCAGGTTGTAGCCGGCGGTGGCGTAGGCCAGCCACAGACTGCGGCGCGACAGCACCGCCCGACGCTCCGGAGTCAGCAGCGGAACGCTCACGCCGTTACCTCCGCAGAGTCGGACGGAACGCCGTAGACCGGGCACAGGGCGACCGCGTCACCGGTGGCGGCCAGGACCTGCTCCGCCGAGCGGAGCAGGTCCAACAACTCCGGCCGGGCCAGGGCGTAGAACGACTGGCGACCCTCGACCCGGTAGTCGATCAGACCGCAGTCCCGAAGGCACGCCAGATGCTTCGACACCGTCGACTGCGCCAGCCCCAACTCGCCGGTCAGGTCCACCACCCGGGCCTCACCGGACGCGAGCCGGCGCAGGATCGCCAGCCGGGTCGGGTCGCCGAGGGACCGGAACAGGGCCACGGCGGGAGCCAGCCCCGGAGCACAACCAATCGTCATCAAGCGATGATAGCCGGATGCGGCGATGTTTCTGCCGGTATGCCGGGCCGCCGGATGGGCGTGTCGTCGCGAATCGGGATGCTGTCCCGCGGGCGTGATACCTGAGAGGCATTTTGATGACTGTGAGGTATCGCGCTCGTTCCGGATGGTCCCTCTGTGCCGGGATGTCGGCACCGTTGGTCGCCAGGTCACCGCAAGGCGCCGCCATGGACGAGTCCGCCGAGTCGCTTCACCGGGTCGGCCAGGGCCCCACCTTCCGATCCGCAGCCACAGCAGAGGCGGGAGGCGGTCAGGCCCACCACTTCGGGTACCACCTCAGAACCTCTTCCGCGGGCTTCGGCGGCTTGGAGTCCCTTTCACGCCATGCGGCGATGACGGTCGGCCCGAACGCAAACGGGCCGGCGGCGAGTAGAAGCGACGACGTGATCTCATCGGGCCAGCCCAGCCACATCCCGACCCCCGACGCAAGCCAGAGCAGGAACCCGACGAGCTGCGTCATCCGGAGCCGCGGAGGCTTCATGCCCCTAAGCCTACGTTTGACCGACCAGCGATGAGTGGCGGTGATCACCGGCCAAGAGCGGTCAAACCACGGGCCAGGGCAACCGGCGTGGCGCGGCCGTGCAAAGCAAGATCCCCACCTGCGTTTCCGCTGGTGGGGACCTCTGTAGCCCGGCGAAAGGCTATGTGGCCAGGGGCGGGGTCGAACCGCCGACCTTCCGATTTTCAGTCGGACGCTCGTACCAACTGAGCTACCTGGCCGTGCTCGGCTCATGCTACCCGGAGGGCGGCGTTTCCGCCGCGAGGGTCGCACGCTCCGATACGCAGAACGCCGCGCATGGTGGGCGCGGCGTCAGCGCTGGCGGTCCTGACGGGACTTGAACCCGCGACCTCCGCCTTGACAGGGCGGCGAGCACTCCAACTGCTCCACAGGACCTAGCTTTGTTGCTCCGGCTTGCGCCGGTCGTGCCCCCAACGGGATTCGAACCCGTGCTACCGCCTTGAAAGGGCGGCGTCCTGGGCCGCTAGACGATGAGGGCGGCCCCGCCATCATTGCACATTCGCAACTTCAAGCGGACTTGCTCCCATCCGGCCCCGCCGGAGGCTTGGAAAGCATACGTGATGCCCGGTCGGTCGACCAAACCGGTATGGCTGTAGCCACCACGAGCCACGAAACCGCAGGTCAGCGAGCTAGCGAAGCTTGGTGACCCCGTAGCGGCGCTTCAGGTCGGCGATCAGGCTGGTGCAGGCGGCCAGGGTGGCCCCACGGTTGCCGCCACCGTCGTGCAGCAGCACCACCGCGCCGGGCCGGGCCGCGACGTGCACCCGCTTGGCGATCGTGGCCGCTGCCGGCCTCCCCCAGTCCTGCGGGTCCACCGTCCAGTGCAGCGACCGCATGCCGAGCTGCTTGGCGGTGGCCACCACCTCGGCCGTCCACCGGCCGCCGGGCTGTCGGTAGAACGGCACCCGCGCCCCGGGGACGGCCGCCTGGATGGCCTTGTTCGTCCGGACCAGGTCGGCCCGGATCTCGGCCACCGGCCGCCGGCCGAGGTCCAGGTCGTGGCCCCAACTGTGGTTGCAGAGCTGGTGCCCCTCCCGGACGATCCGGCGGATCAGCTGGGGGTGCCGCCGGGCGTTCCGCCCCACCACGCAGAACGTCGCGGTGACCCGGGCCGCCCGCAGCCGGTCGAGGACCTTCGGGGTCCAGACCGGATCGGGCCCGTCGTCGAAGGTGAGCGCCACCTGCCGGACCCCGGTGCCCCGCTGCAGCCCGGCCGGCAGCGTCTTCGGCAGCGGCCGCAGCGGCGGACGGGGCGGGGTGGTCCGGGTCGGTCGTACGGTCGGGGTGGCGCTCGGCGCGGGGGCCACCGGTTCGGCGACGGTCGGGCTGGGGGCGGCTGCTGGCCGGCCGGTCGCGGTGCGGTCGCCGCAGCCGGCGAGGACGAGCACCAGAGCCAGGGCGTACGCCGGCAGGGCACGGTGGCGCATCGTTCGCTCCCGGAGGGGTCGGGGTTCGCGGACCCCACGACCGTAGTGGACCCCCGGTGCGCCCCGGGAACCCGGTCAGCTGGCCGCCGGCTGGTCGAGCGAGTCCCGCACGGCCACGGCCAGCGACAACGCCTCGGTGAGATCGACCGGTCGCACCACCCCCGCGGGCAGCGTGTCGGCCCGCCAGCCGGGCCCCGCCGCGAGCACCAGCAGCGGCCTTCGGTGCGCCGCCAGCAGGGCACCGAGCTGGTCCGGGTCGGCGGTCGACCGGGTGTGCGACCAGAGCACCACGGCGGCGGGTCCGGTCCGGTTGACCGCCTCCAGCAGGGCCGCCACCGGCACCCGGGCGCCCAGCATCCGGTAGCCGACCCCGATTTCGGCGAGCGCGGCGGCCAGCGCCTCCAGCGGCAGGCTGTGCTGTTCCTCGTCGGCGCAGGCCAGCAGGATGCGCGGGGGCCCGGCCGGTGCGGCTGCCCGGGCGGCCGCGGCGAGCGCCTCGGAGACGCATCGGGACACCAGGTGCTCCACCTCGATCAGGCCCCCGGTGGCCTCGTGCCGCTCGCCGATGCCGACGAGTACCGGGCGCAGCAGCCCGTCCCAGGTGGCGACCACCCCGTCCGCCTCGACCGCGCGGGCGATCGTCTCGTCGATCGCCAGCGAGTCGAGCCGCATCGCGGCGCGGGCCAGGCCCCGGGCCGCCGGCCCGGCCCGGCCCACCGGGATGGTCCGCCCGCCGTCGCGTCCGCCGGCCGGGCGCGCCCGTACGACGGCGTCGGCCGGTAGCGCGTCCGGTGCCTGGCGGGCCCAGCGGGCCGCCTCGGCGGGAGCCACCCCCGCCGCGGTGAGCCGGCGCATCACCTCCAGCCGGGCCAGGTCGGCCGGGGTGTAGCGGCGGTGCTGCCCCGGGACGTGCTCGCTCGGCCCGAGCCCGTAGCGCTGGTGCCAGGTGCGCAGCGTGGTCACCGCGACCCCGAGCCGCCGGGCGACCACCCCCGCGCTCAGCGCCTCATCTGCCACCCGGCGGCTCCGGCGCGTCGTCGGCCGGCAGCCCGGACGGGATCACGGCCGGGTCGGCCACCTGGCCGTTCGGGTTCAGCAGCCGGTTCACCACCCCGCCCAGCCACGGCGCGTACGACCGGGGGTCGGCGTCGATGGCGGCGGCCAGCTCGACCGGGTCCACCCAGCGCAGCTCGGCCACCTCGTCCGGGTCGGGCAGCAGCGGGCTGTCCGGCCGGAACCGGCCGCGCAGCACGTGGTCGTACTCGAACTCGACCCGCCCGGTGACCGGGTCCTCGGCGTAGTAGACGTACACCCCCACCTCGGTGAGCTCGACCGGGCCGGCGCCGAGCTCCTCGCGGAGCCGGCGGCCGGCGGCCTCGACCGGCGACTGCCCGGGCGTGGGGTGGCCGCAGCAGGAGTTGGCCCAGCGCAGCGGGAAGCGGGTCTTCGCCGCGGCCCGACGTTGCAGCAACACCCGGCCGTCCGGGTCGACCAGCAGCACCGAGAAGGCGCGGTGCAGCTGGCCCGGCGGCTGGTGCGCGGTCGACACGGTCGTCTCGCCGACGGCGCGGCCGGCGTCGTCGACCAGCTCGACGAGGTGGGTCTCCCGGGAGGTCACCGGTTCCTGCCCTTTCTGTCCGAGGGGGTGGCTCACCGGCCACCGCCGGTGATCCGGCCGGCGGCGAGCTTGCCGGAGATGAGCACCATCGGCACGCCCACGCCGGGTTGGGTGCCGGAGCCGACGAAGACCACGTTGGGCAGCGTCCGGTGCAGGTTGGCCGGGCGGAACGGACCGGTCTGGAAGAGGCTGTGCGCGGCGGCGAACGGCGTGCCGGCGGCCATGCCCTGCTCGGCCCACTCGGCGGGGGTGATCGTCCGGAGCACCTCGACGCCCGCGCCGAAACCGACGTAGCCGCGCTCCTCCAGGGTGGCGACGAGCTGGTCGGCGTACCGGCGGCTGAGGTCGCCGCGCCACTCGAACGGCGCCCGGTCGAGGTTGGGCACCGGCGCGAGCACGTAGTAGGTGTGCCGCCCGGCCGGCGCCACCGACGGGTCGGTCCGGCTCGGGTTGGTGACCAGCAGCGACGGGTCGCTCATCAGCTTCCCGCGCCGGATCACCTCGTCGAAGGTGCCCCGCCAGGCGCGTCCGAAGTGGATGTTGTGGTGGGCGATCTTCGTGTATTCCCGGGTCGAGCCGACGTGCAGCACCACGCAGGAGGGCGAGTAGCTGAGCCGGCGCTGCCGGGCCGGCGGCAGCAGGTCGCGGTAGGCCACCGGCAGGTCGGGGTTGAGCACCACCACGTCGGCCGGGACCAGCTCGCCGTCGGTGGTCAGCACCCCGGTCGCCCGCCCGCCCACGGTCTCCACCCGGCTGACCGTGGTGCCGTACCGGATCTGCACGCCGTGCTTCTCGGCCGCGCCGGCCATCGCCCGGGAGACCGCGTGGACGCCGCCGCGCGGGAAGTAGACCCCGGCCACCGAGTCGAGGTACGCGATGACCGCGTAGATGGCCAGCGCGTCGTGCGGGGCGAGCCCGGCGTACATCGCCTGGAAGGAGAAGATCCGTCGGGTGCGGGGGTCCCGGAAGAACTGGTCGATCTTGGTCTGCAGTCGGCGGAACGCGCCGCCGGCCAGCAGCTTCAGCAGGTTGCCGGTGAGCAGGTCGGTCGGCGCGTCCAGGTTGCGCTCGATGAAGTCGGCCCGCTCCAGCTGCCACAGCCGCCGGGCGTAGTCGACGAAGCGCAGGTAGCCGTCGGCCTCGCGGGGCCCGCACACCCGGGAGATCTCGGCGGCCATCCGGGTGGTGTCGGTGATGACGTCGAGCGTCGAGCCGTCCGGGTAGTACGCCCGGTAGGCCGGGTCGAGGGGGGTGAGGTCGAGCCAGTCGGCCAGCTCCTCGCCGACCGCGCCGAGCGCCTCGGCGATCAGGTCGGGCATGGTGAGCACCGTCGGCCCGGTGTCGAACTCGTAGCCGTCGACGCCGAGCCGGCCGGCCCGGCCGCCCGGCCCCGGCTCGCGTTCCAGCACGGTCACCTGCCGGCCGCTGCCGGCCAGGTGCAGCGCGCAGGCCAGCCCGCCGAGGCCGGCCCCGACCACCACCACCCGGTCGGTGGGTCCGCTCACGGTCCGCACGTGATCGCCTCCTCCACGAAGTTGCCCATCATGCCCGCCGCTGGGTGGCGGTGCCGGCGAGCCCGGTGAGCGCGGTCCGCGCCGCCTCGTCGATCGACGCGTCGCCGAGCGCGGCGAGCGCCTCGGCGACCCGGTCGGCGATCATCCGCTCGACCCGGTCGACCGCGCCGGTGTCGGCCACCAGTTCGGCCAGCCGGGCAACCTCCCGGTCGCCGCTGTCCGCGCCCGCCCGGTCCAGCGCCCGGCGCTGGGTCGGGGTGGCGAGCTGCCGGGCCAGCACGAGCAGCACCGTCGGCTTGCCGGCGCGCAGGTCGTCGCCGGCCGGCTTGCCGGTGGTGGTCGGGTCGCCGTAGACGCCGAGCAGGTCGTCGCGGAGCTGGAACGCCTCGCCGACGGCCAGGCCGTATCGGGTGTAGGCGGCGAGCAGCGCGGCGTCGGCCCCGGCGCCGGCCAGGTGGGCGCCGAAGAGCAGCGGCCGCTGCACCGTGTAGCTGGCGGTCTTGTAGCGGGCGACCCGCAGCGCCCGGTCGACCGACCAGCCCGCCGTGTCGTTCTCGCCGAGCACGTCGAGGTACTGCCCGGCCACGGTCTCCACCCGCATCTGGTCGTAGCAGCGACGGACCTCGAGCAGCCGGGCCGGCGCCAGGGCCGCGCGGGAGAGCAGTTGGTCGGCCCACACCATGCAGAGGTCGCCGATCAGCACCGCGACCGCCTCGCCGAACCGGCGTGGGTCGCCCCGGTGGCCGGCGGCGACGTGCTGGGCGGCCAGCGCCACGTGCGCGGTGGGCCGGCCGCGCCGGGTCGCCGAGGCGTCCATCAGGTCGTCGTGCACCAGCGCGAAGGTGTGCAGCAGCTCCAGGGCGGCGAGCGCCGGCAGCACCGGCGGCAGCGGCTCGGCGCCGTCGGACGCTCCGCGCCAGCCCCAGTAGGCGAACGTCGGACGGATCCGCTTGCCACCGGCGAGCACGCAGTCCCGCGCGGTGGCGGCGAACCCGCCCATCGCCGGGTCGATCGCGGCCAGCGCCTCGACCTCGGTGGCCAGGAAGGCGGCGAGGGTGTCGTCCAACGCCGTGACCAGCTCGCGGGTGTATGTGGCCAGGACGGCGCGGACCGGCCCGTCCCCGCCGGCCGAATCTGCCGGCGCGGTGCGGAGCGCATTACCCGCGGGTGCCTCGTTGGCCATGCGGCTGAGCGTACCCTAGGGTGGTGAGTTGCGTCGATTGGTGCGTCGATTCTGAGGAGGGCCGGTGGACATCGATCTCACCGCTGCCTACGACCGCTGCCGTGAGCTGCACAGACGCCACGGTCGCACCTACTATCTCGCCACCCGCCTGCTGCCGGAGTGGAAACGGCGGCACGTTCACGCCCTCTACGGCTTCACCCGCTACGCGGACGAGATCGTCGACCGCACCGAGGACCTGCCGCCGGCCGCGCGGGCGGCCCGGCTGGACGACTGGGCCGGTCGCTTCGTCGCCGGCCTGCACGGCGAGCCGGTCGACGACCCGCTGCTCCCCGCCGTGCTGCACACCATCGCCGTGTTCGACCTCGACCGGGACGACTTCGCGTCCTTCCTCAAGAGCATGGCGATGGACCTGACGGTCACCTCGTACCGCAGCTACGACCAGCTGCTCGACTACATGGAGGGCTCGGCGGCGGTCATCGGCACCATGATGCTGCCGATCCTGGGCAGCTCCGATCCGGCCGCCGCCCGGGAGCCGGCCCGCCAGCTCGGCCTCGCCTTCCAGCTCACCAACTTCGTCCGCGACGTCGGCGAGGACCTGGACCGGGGGCGGATTTACCTGCCGGACGAGGACCTGGCCCGGTTCGGGGTGACCCGGCGGGACCTGGTCGAGGCCCGCGCCCGGGGCCGTGCCACGCCGCGCATCCGGGAACTGGTCGCGTACGAGGTGGACCGCGCCCGGGCGCACTACGCCGCCGCGGCTCCCGGGATCACCCTGCTCGCCCCCGCCTCGCAGGCCTGCATGCGCACCGCGTACGCGCTCTACGGGGGGATCCTCGACGAGGTGGCCGCGCAGGACTACGACGTCTTCGCCCGCCGGGCCGTGGTGCCGCGGCGGCGCCGGCTCGCGGTGGCCGCCCGCGCGCTGCGCACGCCGGCCGGCACCCCGGTGGTCGTCCCCGGGCCGGCCCGCGTCCCGGCCCGGGTCGCCTGAGCGTCCCTTCCCGGGTCGGCTGAGCGTCCCTTCCCGGGTCGGCTGAGCGTCCCTTCCCGCGCCGGCCGGGCGCCCCGAACGCGTGCCTGAGCGTCCCTGCGCGGGCGGGCGGGGTCAGAGGCAGGTGTGCAGCGCGTCGACGAGGGCCTCGACCCGGTCGTGCTCGGCGAGCCGCGCGGTGGCGTACGCGAAGGTGTAGCCGCGCTCCGGGTCGGCCCAGGCGGAGCTGCCGCCGATCCCGCCCATGCCCCAGCTGCCGTCCTCCTCCCACTGCATGCCCAGCGTCCACCGGGTGTGCCGGCCCAGCACCAGGTCCGGGCCGTCGTACTGCACCCGGGTCGCCTCGGCGACCAGCTCCGGGCTGAACAGCCGGACGCCGTCGAGGACGCCGCCGGCGAGCAGGCCGGCGTAGCAGCGGGCCAGGGCGGCCGCGGTGGCGTGCAGGTTGACCGCGGGCACCTCGGCGGACCGCCAGAGCGGGCTGTTCACCACCGCCAGGTCCCGGCCGCCCGGCGGGTTGTCCACCGCCCGGGCCCGCAGCGATCCCGGCTCGCCCGCCGCCCGGCGCGGCCACTCCGGGTCGCCGTAGGTCAGCTCGGCGCAGCGTCGCTGGTCCGCCTCGGCCAGGCCGAAGCCGAGGTCCAGCCGCCACGGGCGGGCGACCTCCTCGGCCAGGAACCGGCCGATCCGCCGCCCGTCCACCCGCCGGACCAGATCGCCGACCAGGTGCCCGTACGTCCAGGCGTGCTCGCCCGCGACGGTGCCCGGCTCCCACTCCGGCGCGGCGGCGGCCAGGTCGCCGGTGAGCAGCTCCCAGTCGGCGACCGCGCTGGCCGGCCGGGGCACCGGGAAGACCGGCAGCCCGGCGGTGTGGCTCAGTACCTGCCGCACGGTGGCCGGGGTGCGGAAGCCGGGCCAGTGCGCGGCGACCGGGTCGTCCAGGTCGAGCCGGCCCCGGTCGACCAGCATCAGCAGGCAGAGCGCGGCCAGCGGCTTGCCGACCGAGTAGACGTTGACCAGGGTGTCCGGCCGCCACGGCCGGCCCGGGGCGCGTTCCCCGCCGACCAGGTCGACCACCGGGTGGCCGTCGGACCAGACGGTCAGGGCGGCCCCGGTCTCCCGGCCGGTGGCGAGGAGGTCGGCGAAGCAGTCGTGGACGGGGGCGAAGCGTGCGCGCATCCGGCCACGGTAGGCGGGCGGGCCGCCGCGCCGCCCGGGGGATTCGGCCACCCATTTCGCCGCGGTCGCTGGTCCGCGCAGACGAGCTGGGGGATGCTGACGGGGTGGCGGAGCCGGAGCAGGTGGACGTGGTCGTGGTTGGGCTCGGCGTCGGCGGCGAGGAGGTGGCCGGGCGACTCGCCGAGGCCGGGCTCAGCGTGGTCGGCGTCGAGCGGGATCTGGTCGGCGGGGAGTGCCCCTACTGGGGCTGCGTGCCGAGCAAGATGATGATCCGGGCGGCGAACGCGATCGCCGAGGCGCGCCGGATCGACGGGCTGGCCGGCACGGCCCAGGTCCAGCCGGACTGGGCGCCGGTGGCCAAGCGGATCCGCGAGGAGGCCACGGACACCTGGGACGACACCGTCGCGGTGCGGCGGTTCACCGACCGGGGCGGCCGGTTCGTCCGGGGCAGCGGCCGGCTGGACGGCCCGGGCCGGGTCCGGGTCGGCGAGCAGGTCTTCCAGGCCCGGCACGCGATCGTGCTGGGCACCGGCACCCGGCCCTCGGTGCCGCCGATCGACGGGCTGGCCGACACTCCGTACTGGACCAACCACCAGGCGATCGAGGTGGAGGAGCTGCCGGAGTCGCTGCTGGTGCTCGGCGGCGGGGCGATCGGGCTGGAGCTGTCCCAGGTCTTCGCCCGGTTCGGCGTCCGGGTCACCGTGGTCGAGGCGCTGGACCGGGTGCTCGCCGCCGAGGAGCCGGAGGCGTCCGAGGTGGTCGCCGCGGCGCTGCGCGCGGACGGGGTGGAGATCCACACCGGGGTACGCGCCGAGCGGGTCAGCCACGACGGGCGGACCTTCACCCTGCACGGGGCCGGCGGGGCGGAGTTCACCGCCGAGCGGCTGCTGGTGGTGACCGGCCGCCGCGCCCACCTGGAGGAGCTGGGCCTGGACACGGTCGGGGTGGACACCCACCGGCGGTACCTGCCGGTGGACGACCGGCTGCACGTCACCGAGGGGATCTGGGCGGTCGGCGACGTGACCGGGGAGGGTGCGTTCACCCACGTCGCGATGTACCAGGCGGCGATCGTGGTGGCCGACGTGCTCGACCGCTTCCGGCGCGCGCAGCCCGGGGCGGACCCGAGCGGCACCGCGAGCGTGGTCGGCGGTGCGATGGGCGCGGTCAGCGCGCTCGGCGCCACCGGGTCGAGCGGGTCGGCCGGCTCGGTTCCCCGGGCCGACTACCGGGCGCTGCCCCGGGTCACCTTCACCGACCCGGAGGTCGGCGCGGTCGGGATCACCGAGCAGCAGGCCCGGGACCGGGGCGTCAACGTGCAGGTCGGCGTCACGCCGCTGGCGTCCTCGGCGCGGGGCTGGATCCACAAGGTCGGCAACGAGGGGTTCATCAAGCTGGTCGCCGACGCCGACCAGGGGGTGCTGATCGGGGCCACCTCGGCCGGCCCGGCCGGTGGCGAGGTGCTCTCCGGGCTGGTGGTGGCGGTGCACGCGGCGGTGCCGCTCAGCCAGCTCCGGCACATGATCTACGCGTACCCGACCTTCCACCGGGCGATCGAGGACGCGTTGCGCAAGCTGTCGTAGCCCGGCTGACGTCGTCGAGTCATCGCACGGCAGAGGGCTGTTCAATTCTTGCAGCGTGAAGACGTACGATTGCGGCCGTGACGAAACGGCTGACCGAGGTGGCCCGGAAGGCGGGCGTCAGCGAGGCCACCGTGAGCCGGGTGCTCAACGGCCGCGGTGGTGTCTCCGAGGCGACCCGCACCGCGGTGCTCACCGCGCTGGACGTGCTCGGCTACGAGCGCCCGACCAAGCTGCGCGGTGAGCGCGCCCGGCTGGTCGGCCTGGTCCTCCCCGAACTGCAGAACCCGATCTTCCCGGCACTCGCGGAGGTGGTCACCGGCTCGCTCGCCCAGCGGGGTTTCACCCCGGCGCTCTGTGCCCGCACGATCGGCGGCGTCTCGGAGTCCGACTACGTGGAGATGCTGCTGGACCACCGGGTCAGCGGGGTCATCTTCGCCGGTGGCTCGTACGCTCTGGCGGACGCGCCGCACGAGCACTACCGCCGGTTGACCGACCGGGGGCTGCCCGTGGTGCTGGTCAACGCGGGCGTCGACGAGCTGGGCTTCCCGCGGGTGTCCACGGACGACGCGGTGGCGGTGGAGCAGGCGTACGGGCACCTGCGCTCGCTCGGGCACGAGCGGATCGGGATGGTGCTCGGCCCGGAGGGGCACGTGCCGTCCCGACGCAAGCTGGACGCGATGGTCCAGGCCGCGGGCTGGACCGACGTCACGGAGCAGGTCGAGCGTTCCAGCTTCTCCATGGAAGGGGCGCGGGTCGCCGCGACCAAGTTGGTCGAGCGGGGCGTGACCGGCATCATCTGCGCCAGCGATGTGCTGGCCCTGGGCACCATCCGGGCCGCCCGGCGGCTGGGGCGTAGCGTGCCGACCGAGGTGTCGGTGGTCGGCTTCGACGACTCCGCGTTCATGACCTGCACCGACCCGCCGCTGACCACGGTGCGGCAGCCGATCGAGACGATGGGGCAGGCCGCGGTGGACCTGCTGGTCACCCAGATCGAGGGGGCCGGCGTGCTGCACGACGAGTTGCTGTTCGAGCCCGAACTGGTGGTCCGCGGTTCCACCGCGCCCGCCCCCGGCCGCTGACCGGGGCCACCCCGACCGGGTCGCCCGCCGGCCACCGTTCCCGCCGTCGGGCCATCGCACTCGACGCTGACTGAGACCACCGAGCAGCCGCCCCGACTGAACCGACGCTCCGGCCGTCGACCGCCGCCCGCGGTCGGCGGCCGTTTCGTCGTTGCCGACGCCGAGTGGCGACCCGGGGCGCAGCGGTGGCTCGAAGCCACCACCGTGTCTCCACGGATCGGTCCCGGCGAAGGGACGGGAAGCCGGGATTCTCGGCAGCCCTCAGCTGCTGTCGAGATCTACCTCATGAAAGTCGCATCCTTTCAAAACCAGATCGAAATCTTGCGGCGATGAGTCCTCCTCGCTACAGTGACTCCACTCACACCTGGCCCCGGCCCAGCTACGGAGGGTCAGGTCGCGGGGCGGATAGAGCAGTAGCAGCGCATCGTCGCGGTGACGGTCACCGCAGGTCAGCGAAGGTCATGGAGACACCCGTTCCCGAAGGGATGGACAGATGTCCGTACCGCAGTACCGGAAGGCTGCGGCGTTAGCGCTCGTGGCCGGCCTGGGGCTCAGCCCCACGGCATGCTCCACCAAGAGCGACGACGACGACTCGAACGCCGGCGGCAAGGTCACCATCACGGTCGACTGCCAGCCGGTCGGCTCCCAGAAGGAGCTGTTGCAGAACTGGAACGACGATGTCGCGGAGTTCCAGCGGCAGAACCCGGACATCGTCATCAAGAGCGTGAGCGTCGGCGAGCAGTGCAACAACCCGCCGGACTTCACCGCCCGGCTGGCCGGCGGCACCGTGACCGACGTCTTCTACGGGTACATGACCGATCTCCAGCAGGTGCTGGACTCCGGCCAGGCGATGGACATCACCGAGTTCGCCAGCAAGGAGACGATTCCGACCTGGGACAGCGTGGACCCGGCGCTCAAGGAGGTCTTCAGCGACGGCGGCAAGCTCTACGGCGTCCCGGTGAAGAACTACTCGATGGGCCTGGTCTACAACAAGGTCCTGTTCCAGCAGGCCGGGCTCGACGTGAACAACCCGCCCAGGACGTGGCCCGAGGTCCGGGCGGCGGCCAAGAAGATCTCCGCGCTCGGCAACGGCGTCGCCGGCTACGCGGAGTACAGCGCCGGCAACACCGGAGGCTGGCACTTCACCTCCCTGCTCTACTCCCAGGGCGGCCAGGTGCTGACCGCGGACGGCAAGAAGGCCGACTTCAACAACGCGATGGGCAAGCAGGTCCTGCAGAACCTCAAGGACATGCGGTACGGCGACAACAGCATGGGCAGCCGCCAGTTGCTGCAGTGGGGCGACCTGTTGACCAACGCCGCCGCGGGCAAGGTGGGCATGTTCATCGGCGCGCCGGACACCACCCAGGCGATCGTCAGCCAGTTCCAGGGCAAGTTCCAGGACTGGGCGATGGGCCCGCTGCCCGGCCAGGACGGCCCGGCGAAGGCGACGCTCGGTGGCGGCGAGGGCTACTTCTTCAAGAAGGGCCTCGCGCCCGAGCAGGTCAAGGCGGGTCTGAAGTGGATCGCGTACCAGAAGCTGACGCCGGGCAAGGGCCAGTTCGACTACGTCCGGGCCAAGCCGCAGAACTACCCGGTCGGCCTGCCCCAGCCGCTGCTCTTCGCGGCCGGCAGTGAGGCGCAGAAGCAGGAGCTCGAGCTGCGCAAGGCGAACGCGAACGTGGACACCGCGAACTTCGCGGTCTTCGAGACGAACCCGGTCCCGATCAAGGGCGAACCACGCAACGCGCAGGCGATCTACGCGGTGCTCGACGCGGCGATGTCCGGGGTCCTGACGAACCCGAACGCGAACATCGACGCGCTCCTCAAGACGGCCGAAGACAAGGTCAACCAGCTCCTCGCGGCCGAGAGCTGACCCGACGGGTGGGGGCCGGCGCGCCGGCCCCCACCCCAGCCGCGCCGCACCGTCCGGTCACCGACTTCGCAGGAGTTGTCTTGGCGATCACCACCCTTCCGGGGACCACCAGGAAGACGCGCCGCCCGCCGTCCCCGGCAGGGCCGCGGCGGACGAGCCTCGGCCGCAAGGTACGGGACAACCTGACCGGGCACGCGTTCCTGATCGGTGCCGTCCTCTGCTTCGCCGTCTTCTCCTGGTACCCGATGGTCCGCGGCGTCGTGATGAGCTTCCAGCGCACCCGGCGCGGCGAGACCACCTGGGTGGGCTGGGACAACTACCAGCGCATCCTCGACGACCCCAGCTTCTGGACCGCCTGGCGGAACACGTTCTACTTCACGGTCCTCGCGCTCGTCCTCGGGTACGCCGTCCCGTTCTTCGTGGCGATCCTGCTCAACGAGTTCCGCCACGCCAAGGGGTACCTGCGGATCCTGGTCTACCTGCCGGTGATGCTGCCGCCGGCCTCGGCGCTCTTCCTCTTCAAGTTCTACGCGTACGACCCGAGCGAGGCGGGGCTCTTCAACGCGATCCTCAAGGCACTGCACCTGCCCACATCGCAGTGGATGCAGTCCCCCGAGATGACGATGCCGGCGATGGTGCTCGCGTCGACCTGGATGAACATGGGCAGCGCGGTGCTGATCTACCTCGCGGCGCTGCAGAACATCCCCGGCGAGCTCTACGAGGCGGCCGAGCTCGACGGCGCCGGGATCTGGCGGCGGATCCGGCACGTGACCATCCCGCAGACCCGGCTGATCCTCCTGCTCCTGGCGATGCTGCAGATCGTCGCCACCATGCAGCTGTTCATCGAACCACTGATCCTGGCCAACGGCGCGGGTGCGGAGGACTCGGCGACCTCGGTCGCGTACCTCATCTACCAGCACGGGTTCTTCCAGAACGACCTCAACGGCGCCGCGGCGCTCGGCGTGATCATGCTCGTGGTGCTGGCCGCCTTCTCCGCCGTGTACGTGCGGCTGACCGCGAAACAGGACTAGGACGGACGAGGAATGGCACAGGACACCGGGACCCGGACGCTCATCTCCCACGCCCAGCTCCGGCGGGGACGCGGCAGGGCGATCTACTGGGCGCTGCTCACCGTCGTCGTGGTGGTGTTCACGCTCGTCTTCCTCGGGCCGCTCTACTGGATGGTCACCGGCGCGCTCAAGTCCGGCCAGGAGATCGCGCAGACCCCGCCGTCGCTGTTCCCGAAGGATCCCCAGCCGCAGAACTACGTCGACGCGTGGAACAACCTGGACCTCGCCAAGTTGCTGTTCAACACCTTCTACTACGCGGCCGGCGCGGTGCTGTTCCAACTCGTCCTCGACACCGCCGCTGCGTACTCCCTGTCGAAGCTTCGACCGGTGCTCGGCAACGTGATCCTCGGCCTGATGCTGGCGACCCTGATGATCCCGGCGATGGTCCTCATCGTCCCGCAGTACGTGACCGTGATCGACCTGCCGATCCTGCACCTCAACCTGCTCGACTCGCCGTTCGCGATCTGGCTGCCCCTGGTCGCGAACGCGTTCAACATCTTCCTGCTGAAGCGTTTCTTCGACTCGATTCCGGAGGACCTGATGGCGGCGGCCCTGATGGACGGGGCGACGCCGCTGCGCACGCTCTGGTCGATCATCCTGCCGATGTCGCGCCCCATCCTCGGCGTGGTCTCGATCTTCGCCGTGACCGCGGTGTGGAAGGACTTCCTCTGGCCGAAGCTGGTCATGCCGTCGCCCGAGACCCGGACGGTCAGCGTCGGGATCTACGCCTTCTCGGGCGGTACGCCGATGAACGTGGTGGTCGCCGCGTCGGTCATCGCCGCGATCCCGACCGTCATCGTCTTCCTGATCTTCCAGCGGAACATCATGTCCGGCCTGACCACCGGCAGCCTGAAGGGATAGCCCGACGATGCGGACGTTGAGCAGCGCGGCCCGGGGCGGGCTCGATGAGGGGCCGACCGCGCCGGCGCACCAGCGGCGCGACCTCCGCGGCGAACGACGACCGTTCGCCCGACACATCCAGGTCCGGCGAACCCGCCGACGTACCGACGCAGAAAGCAGGTGCTCGTGTCCACAGTAGACGACCTTCGGTGGTGGCGCGGCGCGGTGATCTACCAGATCTACCCGCGCAGTTTCGCCGACGCCGACGGCGACGGGATCGGTGACCTCGCGGGTATCCGGCAGCGCCTGGCGTACCTCGCCGGCCTCGGCGTCGACGCGATCTGGTTCAGCCCCTGGTACCCCTCCCCGATGGCCGACGCCGGCTACGACGTGGCCGACTACCGCGACATCGACCCGGTCTTCGGCACCCTGGCCGAGGCGGAGGCGCTGATCGCGGAGGCGCACGCGCTGGGCATCAGGACCATCGTCGACGTGGTGCCGAACCACTGTTCGGACGCGCACCCGTGGTTCCAGGCGGCACTGGCCAGCCCGGACGCCCCCGAGCGGGAGCTGTTCTGGTTCCGTCCGGGCCGCGGCGCGGACGGCTCCGGCAAGCCCACCGACTGGGTCTCCCCGTTCGGCGGCGACACCTGGACCCGCACCACCAACCCGGACGGCACGCCGGGCGACTGGTACCTGCACCTCTTCGCGCCCGAGCAGCCGGACTTCAACTGGGACCACCCCCGGGTGCGCGCCGAGTTCGAGGACATCCTGCGGTTCTGGCTCGACCGGGGCGTGGACGGCATCCGGATCGACTCCGCGGCGATGCTGGCCAAGGACCCGACGCTGCCCGAGGCGACGCCGGACGGGCCGAACCCGTTCGTCGACGTGGACGCGGTGCACGAGATCTACCGGAACTGGCGGCGGATCACCGACGGCTACCCCGGCGAGCGGGCGCTGATCGGCGAGGTCTGGCTCCCCGACCACCAGCGGTTCGCCAACTACCTGCGCCCGGACGAACTGCACGCGGCGTTCAACTTCGACTTCCTCGGCTGCGCCTGGGACGCGGACGCCCTGCGCGCCTGCATCGACACGACGCTGGCCGCGCACGCCCTGGTGGACGCCCCGGCCACCTGGGTGCTCTCCAACCACGACGTCACCCGGCACGTCACCCGGTACGGCCGGGAGGACACCACGTTCAGCTTCGCGGCCAAGCGGGAGGGGATCGCCACCGATCTGGAACTGGGCACCCGGCGGGCCCGGGCGGCGGCGCTGCTCTCCCTCTCCCTGCCCGGCGCCGCCTACGTCTACCAGGGCGAGGAGCTGGGGCTCTGGGAGGTCGAGGACATCCCGCGCGAGCTGCGGCAGGATCCGATGTTCTTCCGCTCCGGCGGGATCGACCCCGGCCGGGACGGCTGCCGCGTCCCGATCCCCTGGTCCGGCGAGACGCCGCCGTTCGGCTTCAGCCCGGACGACACCACGGCGGCCCCCTGGCTGCCCCAACCGGCCGACTGGAAGGACCGCACCGCCCGCGCCCAGACCGGCGACGAGCGCTCGATGCTCGAGCTGTACCGGTCGGCGATCGCCATCCGGCGGGCCGAGCCGGCGCTCGGCGACGGCGAGATGACCTGGCTGCCCGCCCCGTCCGGGGTGCTCGCCTACCACCGCCCGCCCGGCTTCACCTGCCTGGTCAACCTCTCCGACACGGCGGTGCCGCTACCCCCGCACACCGGGCGGCTGCTGGCCAGTGGCCCGCTCGACGACGACCTGCTCCCGCCGGACACCGCCGTCTGGCTGCGTACCGCCGAACCGACCGCGGCCGGACCCGAACCGGCCTGACCACCCGCGGTGCCGGCGGCCCGTCCCGCCCGCCGGCACCGCGCCCACCCGCCGGCCCCCACCGGCCCGCACCCGGAAGGAGGTACGTCGCCCCAGCGCCACCGCACCGCACGGGGGATCTGGACCACGACGAAAGGGAGAGCCCAGCTCATGCCCGATTACGCCACCGCCACCCCGCACCCACCCCGAACAGTCCGGCTCCGCACCGGGGTCGCCGCCCTCGCCGGCGCCGCCCTCACCGCGACCTCGCTCACCGTCATCGCGTTGACCAGCACCGCCACCCCGGCCCAGGCGGCCGGGCTCTCCCCGTTCGACATTCCCGGCCGGGGCGCCACCGTCCCCTTCGTCGAGCACGAGGCCGAGGAGGTCGCGCACACCGGCACGAAGATCGGCCCGGACCGGCGGTACGGCACGCTGCCGTCCGAGGCCTCCGGCCGGGAGGCGGTCACCCTCGACGCGGTCGGCGAGTACGTCGAGTTCACCCTCACCGCGCCGGCCAACGCGGTCACCTTCCGGTACAGCCTGCCGGACAACGCCGCCGGCACCGGCCGGGACGCCAGCATCGACCTGCGGGCCAACGGCGCCCTGGTCAGGGCGGTGCCGGTGACCTCCCGGTACGGCTGGTACTACGGCGGCTACCCGTTCAACAACAACCCGGGCGACACCAACCCGCACCACTTCTACGACGAGACCCGGACCATGTTCGGCACCACCTACCCGGCCGGCACGAAGATCCGGCTCCAGGTCTCCTCGACCGCCCAGTCGCCCACCTTCACCATCGACCTGGCCGACTTCGAGCTGGTCGGCGACCCGATCACCAAGCCCGCCGGTGTCCTCGACGTGGTCACCGACTTCGGCGCCGACCCGACCGGCGCCACCGACTCCACCGCGAAGTTCCAGGCCGCGGTGGACGCCGGCCGGGCCCAGGGGCGGGCGGTCTGGATCCCGACCGGCACCTTCACGCTCTGGGACCACGTGGTGGTCGACGGGGTGACCCTGCGCGGGGCCGGGCCCTGGTACTCGGTGCTCGGCGGCCGGCACCCCACCGACCGCAAGCGCGCCGCCGGCATCTACGGCAAGTACGTGCCGGGCGGTGGCTACAGCGGCGGGATCCGCCCGCACGAGGCCGGCGGCCCGAGCCGCAACGTGACCCTGCGCGACTTCGCCATCATCGGCGACATCCGGGAGCGGGTGGATGAGGACCAGGTCAACGCCATCGGCGGGGCGATGTCGAACTCGGTGGTGGACAACGTCTGGATGCAGCACACCAAGGTCGGCGCCTGGATGGACGGCCCGATGGACAACTTCACCATCCGCAACAGCCGGATCCTGGACCAGACCGCGGACGGGGTGAACTTCCACTGGGGCGTCACCAACTCCACGGTGACCAACACCTTCGTCCGCAACACCGGCGACGACGCCCTCGCCATGTGGGCGCAGAGCGTGCCGAACGTCAACAACTCCTTCACCTTCAACACGATCGGCGTGACCATCCTCGCCAACCACCTGGTCACCTACGGCGGGCGGGACATCAAGATCACCGACAACGTGACCGCCGACTCGGTCACCAACGGCGGTGGCATCCACGTCGCCAACCGCTATCCCGGGGTGAACGGCCCGACCGCCGTCGCCGGGACGATCACCGTCGCCCGGAACACGCTGATCCGCAACGGCAACTCCGACTACAACTGGCGCTTCGGGGTCGGCGCGATCTGGTTCTCCGCGCTCAACGAGCCGATCCAGGGCGCGTCGATCGCCGTCACCGACACCGACATCCTGGACAGCTCGTACGCGGCGCTGCACTGGATCGAGGGCGCCACCAGCGGGATCAGCTTCACCAACGTACGCATCGACGGCGCCGGCACGTACGCCCTCCAGGTGCAGGCGCCCAGCCAGGTGTCGTTCACCAACGTACGGGCCACCGGGATCGCCCAGGCCAACCCGATCCACAACTGCGTCGGCAGCGGCTTCCAGATCACCCAGGGCGCCGGCAACTCCGGCTGGTACACGCCCACCCCGTACTGCGGGCCGTGGCCGGAGCCGCAGTGGGGCGGCGGCCCCACCAGCCCACCCCCGACCACCACGCCGCCGCCGACCACACCGCCGCCCAGCGGCGGAAACCTGGCGCTGGGCCGGCCGGTTACCGCCACCGGCTCGACCCAGAACTACGTGCCGGCGAACGCGGTGGACGGCAACGCCGCCAGCTACTGGGAGAGCGCCAACAACGCCTTCCCGCAGTCGCTCACCGTCGACCTGGGCGCGGCGCGCGCCGTCGACCGGGTGGTGCTGAGACTGCCCGCCGGCTGGGAGCGGCGCACCCAGACGCTGTCGATCCTCGGCTCCACCGACGGCTCGTCGTGGAGCACGCTCGCCGGCTCCGCCGGCCGCACCTTCGACCCGACCGCCGGCAACACCGTCTCGGTCGGCGTGCCGGCCGGTGACCGGCGGTACGTCCGGGTCACCGTCACCGGCAACACCGGCTGGCCGGCCGGCCAGGTTTCCGAGTTCGAGGTGTACGGCGGCGGCACGCCGCCACCGACCACCCCGCCCCCCACCACGACACCGCCACCGACCGGCAACCTGGCGCTCGGCCGCCCGGTCGCGGGGACCAGCCACGCCGACGTGTACGTGGCCGCCAACGCGGTCGACGGCAACCCGAACACCTACTGGGAGAGCGCCAACCACGCCTTCCCGCAGTCGCTGACGGTCGACCTGGGTGCCGCCCGTCCGGTCGCCCGGATCGTGCTGAAGCTGCCGCCGTCCGCGGCCTGGCAGACCCGTACCCAGACGCTGTCGGTGCTCGGCTCCACCGACGGCTCGTCGTGGAGCACGCTCGCCGCGCCGGCCGGCCGCACCTTCGACCCGGCCAGCGGCAACACGGTCTCGATCGGCGTGCCGGCCGGTGACCGACGGTACGTCCGGGTCACCGTCACCGGCAACACCGGCTGGCCCGCCGGCCAGCTCGCCGAGTTCGAGATCCACGCCACCTGACGTGTGGGCGGGGCCCCGTACGCCGACCGGGGCCCCGCCCACGCCGCACCACACCGCACCACACCCCCGCACACGCCTCTCCACGTCCCCCGGAAGAAGGTGTCCCCCCACCATGTCCAGATTCCGTACCCGGGTCGTCGCGGCGCTCGCCGTGCTCGGCCTCGCCGTCACCGCGGCGCCCGCGCCGCCGGCCGTCGCCGCCGGCGGACCCAACCTCGCCGCCGGTCGCAGCGCCGCGGCCAGCAGCGTCAACGGCCCGTACGTGGCGACCAACCTCACCGACGGCAACCCGTCGACCTACTGGGAGAGCAGCGGCGCCCTGCCGCAGTGGGCCCAGGTCGACCTGGGCTCCGGCCAGTCGGTCGACCAGGTGAAGCTGAAGCTGCCGGCCGGCTGGGAGGCGCGCACCCAGACGCTGTCGGTGCAGGGCAGCGCGGACGGCAGCGGCTTCAGCACCATCGTCGCCTCGGCCGGCCGGGGGTTCAGCCCGGCCGAGGGCAACACCGTCACGCTCGACTTCCCCGCCACCACCACCCGGTACGTCCGGGTCGTGATCACCGCCAACACCGGCTGGGCCGCGGCCCAGCTCGGCGAACTGGAGGTGTACGGCGCGGCGACCTCGTCGGCGAACCTGGCGGCGGGCCGGACCATGACCGCCAGCGCCCACGCGGACGTCTACGTCGCCGGCAACGCCAACGACGGCAACCAGGGCAGTTACTGGGAGAGCGCGAACAACGCGTTCCCGCAGTGGCTCCAGGTCGACCTCGCGGCCACGGTGAGCGTCAACCGGCTGGTGCTCAAGCTGCCCGCCGGCTGGAACGCCCGCACCCAGACGATCACCGTGCAGGGCAGCACCAACGGCTCGACCTTCAGCACGATCGTCGCGTCGGCCGGGTACGCGTTCAACCCGGGCGCCAACAACACCGTGACCATCACGTTCACCGCGGCCAGCACCCGTTACCTGCGGCTGCTCTTCACCGCCAACACCGGCTGGCCCGCCGGGCAGCTCTCCGAGCTGGAGGTCTACGGGCCGGCGACCGGGGACACCCAGCCGCCGTCCGCGCCCGGCAACCTGGCGTACACCGAGCCGGCGAGCGGGCAGATCCGGCTGACCTGGACGGCGTCCACCGACAACGTCGGGGTGACCGGGTACGACGTCTACGCCAACGGCGTCCTGCGGACCAGCGTCGGCGGGACCACGCTGACGTACACCGACAGCCAGCCGGCCGGCGCCACCGTCTCCTACCACGTCCGGGCCCGGGACGCGGCCGGCAACCAGTCAGCCAACAGCAACACGGTGACCCGGACCGGCAACACCGGCGACACGGTCGCGCCGACCGCGCCGGGCAACCTGGGGTACACCCAGCCGGCGAGCGGGCAGATCCGGCTGACCTGGACGGCGTCCACCGACAACGTCGGGGTGGCCGGGTACGACGTCTACGCCAACGGCGCGCTGCGGGGCAGCGTCGGCGGGACCACGCTGACGTACACCGACAGCCAGCCGGCCGGCGCCACGGTCTCGTACTTCGTCCGGGCCCGGGACGCGGCCGGCAACGTGTCGGCGAACAGCAACACGGTGACCCGGACCGGCAGCACGCCGGGCGGCAGCAATCTCGCCGTGGACAAGCCGATCACCGCGTCCTCGGTGGTGCACGTCTTCACCGCCGCCAACGCCAACGACGACGACGTCACCACCTACTGGGAGGGCGCGCCCGGGGCGTACCCGAGCACGCTGACCGTCGCGCTGGGCGCGAACGCGAGCATCAGCGCGCTGGTGGTGAAGCTGAACCCCGACCCGGTCTGGGGGCCGCGCACGCAGACGTTCCAGGTGCTCGGCCGGGAGCAGTCCGGGTCCGGGTTCAGCACGCTGGTCGGTTCGGCGACGTACTCGTTCAGCCCGGCCAGCAGCAACACGGTGACCATCCCGGTGTCGGCGACGGCCGCCGACGTCCGGCTCCAGTTCACCGCCAACTCCGGCTCGTCCAACGGGCAGGTCGCCGAGTTCCAGGTGATCGGCGTGCCGGCGCCGAACCCGGACCTCACGATCACCGGGATCACCGCCGCGCCCGCCGCGCCGGTGGAGACCGACGCGATCACCCTCTCCGCCACCGTGCGCAACGCCGGCACGGCGGCCTCCGCCGCCACCGCGGTCGGCTTCCACCTGGGTACGACGAAGGTCGGCACGGCCACCGTCGGTGCCCTGGCGGCCGGCGCGTCGACCACCGTCTCGGCGAACATCGGCCCGCGTAACGCCGGCAGCTACCCGCTCGGCGCGACGGTCGACGAGGCGAACACGGTCATCGAGCAGAACGAGGCGAACAACAGCCACACCAGCCCGAGCCCGCTGACGGTCAGCCCGGTGGCCAGCTCCGACCTGGTCGCCTCGGCGGTGATCTGGTCACCGGGCACGCCGAGCGCGGGTGCCACGGTCAGCTTCGCGGTGACCATCCGCAACCAGGGCACGGTCGCCTCGGCGAGCGGCGCGCACGGCATCACGCTGACCGTGCTCAACGACACCGGCGCCGTGGTCCGTACGCTGACCGGTTCGTACAGCGGCACCATCGCCGCCGGGGCGAGCGCCGGCCCGGTCAACCTGGGCACCTGGACCGCGGCCAACGGCCGGTACACCGTCCGGGTGGTGCTCGCCGACGACGCCAACGAGCTGCCGGTGAAGCGGCAGAACAACACCAGCGAGCGGTCGCTCTTCGTGGGCCGCGGCGCCAACCTGCCGTACGACATGTACGAGGCCGAGGAGGGCTCGGTCGGCGGCGGGGCGCAGGTGGTCGGGCCGAACCGGACCATCGGCGACCTGGCCGGCGAGGCGTCCGGCCGGCGGGCGGTGACCCTGAACAGCACCGGCGCCTACGTCGAGTGGACCACCCGGGCCCCGGCCAACGCCCTGGTCACCCGCTTCTCCATCCCGGACGCGCCGGGCGGCGGGGGGATCGACTCGACGTTGAACATCTATGTCAACGGCGTCCTGCACAAGCCGATCAGCCTCACCTCGAAGCACATCTGGCTGTACGGCGCGGAGGCCAGCCCGAGCGACTCGCCGAGCGCCGGGCCGCCCCGGCACATCTACGACGAGGCGAACGTGTTGCTGAACTCCACCATCCCCGCGGGCAGCCGGATCCGGCTCCAGAAGGACCCGGCGAACAGCACCACGTACGCCATCGACTTCGTCAATCTGGAGCAGGTGGCGCAGCGGGCCAACCCGGATCCGACCCGGTACCGGGTGCCGAACGGGTTCAGTCATCAGGATGTGCAGAACGCTCTGGACGCGGTCCGGATGGACACCACCGGCACCCTGGTCGGGGTCTACCTGCCCGCCGGCACGTACGAGACCGCGCAGAAGTTCCAGGTCTACGGCAAGCCGGTCAAGGTGGTCGGCGCGGGCATGTGGTTCACCCGCTTCCAGACGCCGACCGGCCAGCAGAACACCGACGCCGGTTTCCGGGTGGAGCCCTCGGCGAGCGGGTCGTCCTTCGAGCACCTGGCCTTCTTCGGCAACTACACCAACCGCATCGACGGGCCGGGCAAGGTCTGGGGCGAGTTGAAGGACGTCGACAACATGACCCTGGACAACGTCTGGGTCGAGCACACCGTCTGCGCGTACTGGGGGGTGAGCGTCAGCGGCCTGAAGATCACCAACAGCCGCTTCCGGAACACCTTCGCCGACGCGGTGAACATGACCAACGGCAGCACGAACAACCTGGTCAGCAACTCCGAAGGCCGGTCGAACGGGGACGACGCGTTCGCGCTCTTCTCGGCCGTCGACCAGGGCGGGGCGACGGCCAACCACGGCAACGTCTTCGAGAACCTGACCGCCACGCTGACCTGGCGGGCGGCCGGGATCGCGGTGTACGGCGGCTACGACAACATCTTCCGCAACCTCTACATCGCGGACATGCTGACGTACTCCGGCATCACGATCAGCTCGCTGGACTTCGGCTACCCGTTCATCGGCTTCGGGGCCAGCCCGCCGACGCAGTTCCAGAACATCTCGCTGATCCGGGCCGGCGGCCACTTCTGGGGCGCGCAGACCTTCCCGGCGATCTGGGTCTTCTCGGCGTCCAAGGAGTTCCGCGGCATCCGGGTGTCCGACGTGGACATCGTCGACCCGACGTACTCCGGGATCATGTTCCAGACCAAGTACACCGGGGGTCAGCCGGAGAACCCGATCACCGACACGGTCTTCACCAACGTGTCGATCTCGGGGGCGCGGCGCAGCGGTGACGCGTTCGACGCCAAGTCGGGCTTCGGCATCTGGGTCAACGAGATGCCCGAGGCGGGCCAGGGCCCGGCCGTCGGCTCGGCCACCTTCGTCAACCTGCGGCTGACCGACAACTGGCAGGACATCCGCAACACCACGTCCACCTTCACCATCAACCGCAGCTGACGCGGCACGACCCGGGCGCCGTCGGGAGGACCCGCCCTCCCGGCGGCGTTCGCCGTTGCGGGCCGACCCTCGTGACGCGGCAGGACCGGGTCAGTCGGCCGGGGCGCCGTGCCGGCCCGCGCCGGCCGCGAACCGGGCCGCCCCGGCCGCCGCGTCGACGGCCAGCGAGTCCATCCCGTACGCCAGTTCGGTGGCCAGCGCCGCCGGCTCCGGCAGGCCCGCGCCGGCGAGCACCGCGGCCCGGTCGTTGCGCAGGCAGGTCTGCGGGTGCCGGGCGATCTCGGCGGCCAGCCGCTCGGCGGCCGTCCGCGCCTCACCCGGCCCGACCAGCCGGTTCACCAACCCCATGGCGTACGCCTCCGCGGCCGGCACCGGCCGGCCGGTGAGGATCAGGTCCATCGCGCGGCTCTCGCCGATCAGCCGGGGCAGCCGGACCGTCCCGCCGTCGATCAGCGGCACTCCCCAGCGCCGGCAGAACACCCCGAGCACCGCGTCGGACTCGGCGACCCGCAGGTCGCACCAGAGCGCCAGCTCCAGCCCGCCGGCCACGGCGTACCCGGAGACGGCGGCGATCACCGGCTTGGTCAGGGTCATCCGGGTCGGGCCCATCGGGCCGTCGCCCTCCGCCTCGACCCGGTTGCCGCTCGGGGTGCCGATCGCCTTCAGGTCGGCGCCGGAGCAGAACGTGCCGCCCGCGCCCCAGAGCACGGCCACCGCCGCGTCCGGGTCGGCGTCGAAGGCGCGGAACGCGTCGGCCAGCGCCCGGGCGGTCGGCCCGTCGACCGCGTTGCGCGCCGCCGGCCGGTCCAGGATCACCGTGGTCACCGGCCCGTCACGCTCGACCCGTACGCCCATCGGGACAGCATGCCCCCGGCGCTGTCGGCACGCCAGTGGGCACCCGGCCGGTGCCCGGCGACCGGGCGCGGGGCTAGCATCACCGACGGCACGATCATGCGAGGTGCCCTGCGCGAGCGGGGAGAATCGGGAAGCCGGTGGAAATCCGGCACGGGCCCGCCGCGGTGACCGGGGAGCCACCGTCCACGCGCAGCAGCGCAGCCACTGGCCCGAGGGCCGGGAAGGCGGACGGCCAGGCGTCGATCCGGGAGTCCGAAGACCGGCCTCGCGTCCGGTGCCCACGCGCGGGCGTGGGCCGAGCGCAGCGGGAGCCTGCCCTGAACACCGAGCTGTACGACGTCATCCACCGCCGCCGGGACGTGCGCGCCCAGTTCACCGGCGCGCCGGTGCCCGAGGAGGCCCTGCACCGGATCCTCACCGCGGCGCACGCCGCGCCGAGCGTCGGTTACTCCCAGCCCTGGGACTTCGTCGTGGTCCGCGACCCCGAGCTGCGGCGGCGCTTCCACGACCACGTGCGCACCGAGCGTGAGACGTTCGCCGCCACGCTGGACGGCGCGGCGGCCGAGACGTTCGGCCGCATCAAGATCGACGGGGTGCTGGAGTCGAGCCTGTCGATCGTGGTGACCTACGACCCGGCCCGCGGCGGGCCGGCCGTGCTGGGCCGGCACGCCATCGCCGACACCGGGCTCTACTCGGTCTGCCTGGCCATCCAGAACCTCTGGCTGGCCGCCACCGCCGAGGAGCTCGGCGTCGGCTGGGTGTCCTTCTACCGCGAGCCGTGGCTGGCGGACCTGCTCGGTATCCCGGCCGGCATCCGGCCGGTGGCCTGGCTCTGCCTCGGCCCGGTCACCCATCTCGAGTCCGTGCCCGACCTGGCCCGGCACGGCTGGCGGCGGAAGCGCCCGCTGGCCGACGCGATCCATCACGACCGTTGGGTGGCCCCGGCCGGCTGACCCCACGGCCGCCCGGGTTGCGGAGCCGGCGCCCGGTCGTCACGCGCCGCTGCGGATCCGTCACCGGCGACCGGTTTGCGACCGCGAACGCCGGGAAGTCGGTACGGGTGCGAGCACTGTTGACGAAGATTGAGCAGAACACCCGGCTGGACCGGGTCGGTGACCGGTTGCAGCGCGCCGTCCAGGCGACCCTGCGCCCGCAGCGGGTTCGCGACCTGTTGCACGGCGTCTGGCTGGGCCACCCGCTGCACCCGGCGATGGTGCAGGTGCCGGTGGGTGCCTGGATCAGCGCGGCCATCCTGGACGTGCTGCCCGGGCAGCAGCGGGCGGCCACCACGCTGACCGCGGTCGGCACGGTGAGCGCCCTGCCGGCGGCGGTCGCCGGGCTCAACGACTGGGCGGCACTCGCTCCCGACCAGCGCCGGGTCGGCCTGGTGCACGCCGCGTCGAACAGCGTCGCGCTGGTGTTCTACGCCGGCTCGGTGAGCGCGCGCCTCCGCGGCCGGCACGGGCTCGGCCGGGCCCTCGGCATGATGGGGCTCAGCGCGGCGAGCATGGGCGCCTACATCGGCGGGCACCTGGCGTACAAGCAGGGTGCGCAGGTCAACCAGAGCATCTCCGAGCTGCACCGGATGAGCGGCGGCTGGCACCCGCTGGGTGACCTGGCGACCCTGCCGCAGCGACAACTGCTCACCCGGGAGATCGACGACGTGTCGGTGATTCTCTACCGGCACGGCGACGACGTCACGGTGATGCTGGAGCGCTGCCCGCACCAGAGCGGCCCGCTCGGCCAGGGCGAGGTGCAGGTGGTCAACGGGCACGAGTGCGTGGTCTGCCCGTGGCACGGCAGCACGTTCCGGCTCAACGGCGGCGAGGTCGTGCACGGCCCGTCCGGCAACGACCAGCAGATCCTGCCGACCCGGGTGCGCGAGGGCGTGCTGGAGGCCCGGCTGCCCTGAGCGGCGGTACGCGGGGCTGCCGTGGGGCCAGAGCGGCGAAGCCGGCAGACCCCAGCGCGGGCGCGAGCCGACCAGGATCTGGCGGCTGGCCCGGCGCGGGCGCGGCGTGCCTTATGCCCGCGCGGCTGTCCGGCGCGATGGACCTGGCCGAATGGGAACGCCGGACCGCATGAAGGTCCCGCGGCCGCCTCCGGCTTGCGCCCCGGCGGGTTGGGCTCCCCCAGCCACCCGACGGCAAGAGTGATGACTCTCAGGCATATTTATGCCTGAGAGTCATCATGCTCGTGCGGGTGTTCGGCGCCGACACGGAGGCGGGCGTCGGGAGCGTCGCGCCGGAGCGTCACGCGCATGCCGGACGCAGCGCCACCACGCCCGCGAAGGCGGCCAGTTGCAGCCCGTTGGGCCCGGCCGGGGCTAGTCTCGGCGGTGCCGGCCCACCGGCAGTTCTCCGGCCACGCTCGCGTGTGCCCTCGCCTGACCGCTCACGGCTGCGCCGCGTGCCGCCGCCGCACCGCCTGCCGGCGCCGCACCGCCTCCCCGCCCGGCCCCGCTGGAGCCGGCGCGGACGGTGGCCGGGCGACGGCGCAGGCCAAGAACCGCGCCGATCTGGGCGCCGACGATGCTGGCCACGGCGAGCACGGCGGAGACCGCCAGCGGGCGGTTCACCCGGTCGGGCGCGCCCGACCGGGCCGCCCCCACCGTCACCGGGGCACCGGGCGCCTCCGCCCCCGGCTGCCGCTGCCCCGGGTCTCCCGGGGCCTGGCCCGGTGCGGTCCGGCCCGACCCGGCCTTTTCCGGCGTCGCTCGACCCGGTGTGGCCTTTTCCGGAGTTGCTCGACCCGGTGTGGCCTTTTCCGGCGTCGCTCGACCCGGTGTGGCCTTGCCCGACGTCTCCTGGCCGGAAGCGGCCTGGCCGGGAGTTGCCCGACCGGGGGCTGCCTGGCCGGTGGTGGCGTGACCGGGGGGTGCGGGCCGGGCCGGGCGGGCGACCAGCCGGCCGGTGGCGTGCGGGCGAGCACCCCGGTCGCTGGCCCGCTCGGGCAACTTCAGCAACTGCCCGGGGCGGATCCGGTCCGGGTCGTCCAGCCGGTTGAGCCGGGCCAGCTCGCGGTAGTCGGCGAACCCGCCCAGGTAGCGCTCGGCGACGGCGCCGAGGTAGTCGCCCCTCGCCACCCGGTAGACGGGCGCGTCGCCCCCGGACATCGCCCGGGCGGCCGGCCCGGCCGCGTTCGGCGGCAGCGCGGTCGACGCGACCGACTGCCAGGAGGTCGCGGGGGAAGCCAGCGCGGCCGGCGGCGCCGACTGGCCGTACGGCTCCATGGCAGCCACCGTGGCGGCGCTCGCCGCGGGGGCGGCGGCGACGATCAGCGCGACCGACCCGACCAGCGCCGCCGCGGCGCGCTGCTGGCGGCTCATCCCGGGCAGCCGGGGCGCCGGCCGGCGCAGCGCCTGCGCGCCCAGCTCGACCAGCACGGAGAGAGCGAACGTGGCCCAGCCGAACCAGCCGGCCACCGCCAGCGCCCGCAGGAAGAGCCGTCCGTCGTCGCGGCTGGTCAGGGTGGCGCCGACCTCGGCGAGGGTGGGCACATGGTCCGGCAGCGGGTTTCCGGCGAAGGCGAGCAGCGCCACCGGCCCGCCGGCCAGCACCCCGCAGAGCACGACGAGCGCACCGAACCCGGTCAGGATCCGTCCGGCCCGCCGTACGGCGGAGCGACCCGATGCGGACATGGCTGCCTTCCCTTCCCTACGGCGCCCCGGTGAGCGCCCGTGCGGTCGCCTCCCCGGAGACGGTGACGGTGTCGTCGAAGCCGAAGAGGCCGAGCATGGATCTGCGGTAGGTGACGGTGACCTCGACCCGGACGACGGTCTCCCCGTCGACGGTCGGGAAGCTGACGGCGTGCCGGGTGGCGCCGGCCGCGGCGAGGTAGTCGGCCACCGCCCGGCGCGCTTGGGCCCGGTTGATCCGCTTCGGCCCGCCCTCGATCGCGGTGGCCCGGTCGATGGCCTGGCCGCCCGCCCGGGCCGCCTCGGCGGCGAGGTTGTCGGCCCGCTGCAACGTGCGCAACTGCCCCGCCCCGTCGAACGCGAGACCGATGATCGCCAGGACGCCGACCATCGTCACGGCGAGGAAGATGCTCACCCGCCCGGCGTCGTACGGCGTGCCGCGGCGGGCGGTCATCCCCGGCTCCGGTAGCGGTCCAGCGGCGAGGTGAAGCTCGCCGTGACCCGGTTGCCGGTGGGCATCCCGGGCAGCGCCGACAACCGGATGTCCCGGAACGAGACCGTGCAGGCCACCTGGACGGTGACCGTGGCGTCCTGCCCGACGGGGCTGCGGAAGGCCGCTTCGAAGCTGGACGGGTTGCCCCGCACCGTCCCGCTGAATGTCACCTCGGGGGTAGAGGCGCAGTCCAGGCCCCGCCAGTCCAGCTGCCGGCGGGCCGCGTTCCGCGCCGCCGCCCGGGCGGCGGCCGGGTCGCGGGAGATCGACGCGGCCCGCGCGGCGTCGTGCGCGGCGGCGTCGATCGCCTCGGCCGCCACCGCGGTACGCCCGGCCACCCCGGCCAGCACGATCAGCGCGATGAAGGCCGGGGCGAGCACGGCCACCTCGATCGAGACCGAACCCCGCTCGGCGGTACCGCTCACGGCACGGTCCACCGTTCCACCGTCCCGTGCGCGGTCTGCCGCACCCCGAAGTCGACCCCGGGGATCACCGACAGGGAGCGTCCGCGCACCGTGCAGGTCACCTCGGTGGCGCTGGTGACACAGCTGGGCCCCGGGTCGTCCCAGCCGACCAGCCAGTCCCCGGCGGAGCGCAGGAAACGGACGGCCCGCGCCTCGCCGGCCCCGGGCGGCGCCTGGTGCAGCCGCTGGGCGTTGACCGCGCTCTGTGCGGCGTTCAGCGCGGTGGACCGGGCGACGAACCAGACCGCCACCTGGATCGAGGCGAAGAGCAGCACCAGGACCAGCGGCAGCACCACGGCCAACTCCACCGGGTTGGCGCCCCGGTCGGCGGGCGCGAGGCGGCGCCGGGCGGTGGCGACCGCCCGGCGTCCCCTGCGGGAAGCGGCTCGGCGCATCGGCGCTTACTGCGGGTTCTTGTGGCCGGGGATGGCGTTCATCCAGTCGTTGGCCTTGGCCAGCGCCACGCCGGTGACCACCGTGGCGACGAAGACCAGACCGAAGATGATCACCGCGGTGGGCACCGGGCTGTCGCCGCGCTCGCCGTCGCGGCGCAGTTCGGCCAGGCGCGTCGTCAGCGCGACGTGCAGGTAGGTGACGAGGGACATGGCGTACTCCTTCTGTTGCGGGGTCAGACCCGGGCGATGAACGGGTAGACGGCGAAGCCGAGCAGCACGAAGACGAGCAGTGCGCCGGGGATGTCGAGCCGGCTGGTCACCCCCTCCGCGCGGGTCAGGTTGTCGGTGCGGATCTGGTCGCGCAGCGAGTCGGCCCGGCTGCGCAGGGTCTCGTGCACCTGGGCGCCCTCGCTGCCGGAGGAGCGCATGATGGCACCCACGTCGCCCAGCTCCGGGATGCCGATCCGGTCGGCGAGGTCCCGCAGCTCGTCCCAGGGCGAGTGCATCTGCAACTGGGCGATCCGCAGCGCCTCGCGGATCCGGTCGAAGACCCAGCCGTCGCAGATCGCCGCGGCCCGCTCCAGTGACTGCACCGGCCCGTGGGCGGCGCTGAGCTGCAACGCCACCAGGTCCAGGTAGGTGCAGACCGCCTGACGGAACTCGTCCCGGGCGGCGTCCGCCCGGGTGAGCGCCGCGCGGTGGGCGAGCAGCGCGGCGAGCAACGCCATCCCGAGGCTGCCCAGCACCGGTACGGCCACCGGCAACCCGATGCCGAGGACGAAGAGCGCCACCCCGAGCACGGCCGGCATGGCGAGCCCGACCAGCGCGGAGAGCAGCAGCGACAGCGCGTACTGCTCGGCGGTGCGGTCGATCAGCGCGAGCTGCCGGTGTGGCGGCCGCAGCCAGCGGGACAGGCCGGTCAGCCACTCCAGCCGGCGGTCGGCGGGGCCGGCGACCCGACCGGCGCCGGTGACCGGCTGGTGCAGCCGGCGCAGCGCGGGGCCGAGCGCCGGGGTCGCCGGCACCAGTTCCCGGACCACCAGGAACAGGCCGAGCCCCACCGCCGCCCCGCCGCAGACCGCGGTCGCCAGCTGCCAGTTGAGGATCACCGGACCTCCCTCTCGTCGGCGACCGCGGGGCCGGCGGGCCCACTCCTCGCGCTCACGCGATCGCCTCCTCCGGGTCGGGGGCGGGCAGGAAGCGGGCCGGCCGCTGCGGCTGGCTCATCGACCGCACCCAGGCCAGCAGCCCGACGAAGGCCGCGCCCAGGACGGCCATCACCAGTTGCCCGGCCGGCGTGCCGTACGGGCGGATGTACTCGGTGTTGACCAGTCCGTACGCCAGCGTGGCCAGGGTCATCCCGGTGAGGAAGCGGACCGCGAACCGGGGTTGGGTGCGCTTGGCCTCGATCTCCCGCCGGGTGGCCACCTCGGCGGCCGCCGCGGACGCGATCGAGCCGAGCACGTCACCGAGCCGCTCGCCCCGGTCGGTCAGGTGCAGGATCAGCGCCGCCACCACCTGGTCGCCGACCGGGTCGCCGATCTCCTCGGCGAACGCGAGCAGCGCGGCGCGGGCCAGCCAGCCGGCCTGGAGCCGGGCAGCGAGCAGCCGTACCTCCTCCTGGATCTCCTCCGGCGCGGTGGCGACCGTGCCGATCACCGCCTGCTGGAGCCCCTGGCCGGTGGCGGAGACGTCCTTGAGCCGGCGGGTCCACTCGCCGACCGCCTCGATCCGGGCGATCGCCCGCTGCTCGGCGCGGCCCACCGAGAAGAGCCACGGCGCGCCCGGCACGGCCACCGCCACCAGCAGGCCGACCACGGGCAGCCCGGTGAGCAGGAAGGCGAGCGCGCCGGCGACCAGCGCGCCGACCAGCAGGGCCTGGTACGCCCGCTGCTCCCGTGGGGTCGCGCCGGAACCGCGCCACAGCCGGCTGAACCCCCGACCCGCGCCCGGTCCGGGACCCGGCGGGCGGCGGGTGCCGACCAGCGCCACCACCGCGAGCAGCAACCCGGCGACGCAGGCGGCCCCGGAGACCACCGCGATCAGTTCGACGTTGTCCAGCACCGGTCACCGCCGGCCGAGGCGGGTCTGCAGGGGTCGCCGCCAGGCACCGGTGCCGGCCTCGATCCACCGGGTCAGCAGCCGGGCGTCGTAGCCGACCCGGAGCAGTTGGGCGCGGATCCGCTCGGGCAGGTGCCGGGGCACCGCCCGGCCGTCCGGGCCGGGGCCGAAGACGGCGGTGGTGACGATCCGGTTGCCCTCGCCGACCCCGATCACCTCCTCGACGTGCGAGACGAAGCGGTGCTTGCGCCCGCCGATCGCGGTCTCGTCCTCGACGGTGACGTAGACGATCAGGTCGAGCGCGTTGCCGGCCATCCGCCGGGCCTGGTCGACGGTCATCTCCCGGCCGTGCGCCAGGGCCAGCTCGATGATCCGTTCGCCCACCCCGGCCGGGGTCCGGGCGTGGATGGTGCACATCGACCCTCGGCTGGTGGTCATCGCCTGGAGCATCGGGACGATCTCCCGGGACCGGACCTCGCCGACGATGACCCGCAGCACGCCCATCCGCAGCGAGAGCGGGATCAGGTCGGCGATGCTCACCTCACCGGCCGGCCGTCCGTCCGGCCCCCGTTCGCCGTGTCCCTCGCGGGCCTCGAAGCTCATCACCGCCCGGTGCCGCGGCCGGCGGCGCGCCGGCAGCAGCTCCCGGCTCTCCTCCAGCAGCACGTACGGCTCGTCGGCCGGGATCTCGTTCATCAGCGCCCGGATGACCGTGGTCTTTCCGGCTCCCGCCAGCCCGGCGACCATGATGTTCAGCCCGGCCCGCATGGACGCGCGGAGGAAGTCGCGCAGCAGCGGGTCGATCATCTCGTCCAGGTCGCCCCGGCTGCCGGCAATGTCGTCCAGGCTCACGTCCAGCGTGTTGTGCTTGCGGATCACCGCGTACGGGCGGTGGCTGACCAGGAACACGGCGGCGAGCCGGCTGCCGTCGGGCAGTTGCAGGTCGAGGGTGGGCTTCGAGGTGGAGAGCGACCGCTCGGTGGCCCCGGCCCGGCGGGCCGCCGCCTGGAGGATCTCCACCAGCTCGTCGTCGCTGTCGGCGATCGGCTCGGCCCAGTCGACGCCGCCGCCGTGCCGGGTGATGCGCACCTGGTCGCAGCCGAGGATGTGCACCTCCTCGATGGTGTCGTCGACCAGCAGGGTCTGCAGCCGGCCCAGCCCGGCCAGCTCGGCGGTGACCTGGTCGAGCAGCAGCCGCTCCTCGCCGGCCGCCATCGGGGTGCCGGCCCGGCGCACCGAGTCGGCGTACTCGGCGACCACCGCCACGGCCAGCCGGGCCCGCTCGGTGTCCTCGGCGTCGGCGTCGAACTCCCGGCCGCGCTGCCAGCGGGTGAGCCGCTCGCTGAGCTCCCGGCGCAGCTCGCGGACCACCTGGAAGTCCACCCGCGGCCGGGGCGGCGGGTCCGGCGGCGCACCGGCCGGGGCCGGCGCGGGGTGGTGGTGCCGGCCGTTCGGCAGGACTCCGTCCGGTCCCGTCCCGTGTGGTGCGGCGCCGTTCGCGCCGGGCGGGGCGACGCCGCGCGGGACGGTCCCGTTCGGCGCGGGCAGCGGCGGCGCCGTGGAGGTGGCACCGGGCGGCTGCCGCCGCGGGTCGGACGAGACCGGCTCAAAGCGCATCGGGCACCCCCTGCGACACCGGCCAGGCCAGCCGGGCCCGCCGCCGCTCCAGCAGCGACCCGACCGGCACCTCCAGCGCCCCGGCCGCGCGCATCAGCGGCCGTCCGGCCCGCACGGTGCCGCCCAGCCCGAGCACCTCGGCGGTACGCGGGTCGTGCGGCAGCCGGGCGATCACCGGCAGCCGCAGCGCCTTGCTGATCTCGCCGCGCCCGTGGCCGTCGCCGACCAGCAGCAGCCGCAGCGTGCCGGGGGAGACCCGGTGCTCGGTGAAGTCCCGCTCGATCGCCCGGACCAGGGCCCGGGTGCCGGAGAGGTCGGGCAGCTGGGCCCGGGTGACCAGCAGCACCACCGAGGCGGCCCGCAGGATCGGCCACGGCGGGCCGGGGACGTGCAACCGGCCACAGTCGACCAGTACGTCGTAGCCGGGCTCGCCGCGCTCCAGCCCGGTGAAGAAGTCGGCGAACCGTTGCCAGAGCGGGGTGATGCTGCCGGCCTGCGTGGGGTCGACCACGCCGGGCAGCAGCAGCCGTTCCCGCTTCGGCGCGTCCAGGTCGACCAGCTGTGACCAGAAGGCCGTCTCCAGGTTGCCGTCGCGCAGCTCGCCGACGGCCAGCTCACCGATGCCCCGGGGCCCGTCGAGAGCCCCGCCGAGGTAGCCGGCGAGGATCGACCCGCCGGCCGGGTCGGCCTCGGCGAGCACCAGCCGGCGGTGCCAGCTCAGCGCACAGGCCAGGGCGGTGGTGGTGACACCGGGCGAACCCTTCGCCGACACCAGCGCGATGATCGCCACGGTCAGGCCGCCTCGGTGAGCACGACGGCGATCCGCTCCCGGGCCGACAGCGCCACCACCGCCGGCACGTCCCGCACCGCGAGCGCCAGGTAGACCACGATCTCGGTGTCGTTCTGGCCGGTGCCCGTGCCGATCACCGTGGCCTCGAACCGGGTGGCGGTGGCCGCCGGGCCGGTGTCGTCGTCGTCCGGCGTGCTCACCAGCAGGACCTTGTCGCCGGGGTGCAGCTCGCGGGCCGGCACCTCGGCCGGGCCGAGGCCCAGCGCGAGCTGCTGCTGGCCGGGGCCGAGCAGCGGGTCGTCGGTGAGCTGGGCCATGGTGAGCAGGGTTCCCGGGGTGAGTGACACGACGGCCCGCTTGCCGACCACCTCGTCGAGCCGGCCGGCCGGCACCGGCGCCAGGCCCTGGCCGCCGGCGACCTGCACCGGCATGAGGTCGTCCGCGCTGAGTTGCCGGCCGACCTCGACCGGACGGGCCACCGCCAGGTAGCTGCCGGTGGCCCGGACCGAGGTGACCGCGAAGGCGGCGCCGAGGCCGCCGAGGGCGATCAGCAGCACGGCGAGGCCGAGCAGCCCGGGCCGCGTCCGGCGCTGCCGGACCACCTTGGGTGGGGCGACCGGCGCGTCCACCGGTCCGGTTCCGTTGCGCGTCGCCAGACTCACCGGGTCACCACCTGGAGTTCGTTGATCTGGATCGGGACGGTGCCGCTGGTCCGGGTCTGCGGGATCTCACCGCTCTCGCCCCCGCCGCGCCAGGTCACCGTCCAGTACGTGGTGGCGCTGACCCGGTACGTGCCGGCCTGCGGGTAGCCGCCGTGGTAGCCGCAGTCGGGCGAGGTCTTCCCGGCGCGGGGCCCGGTGGCCGAGTACGCCGTGCCCGGACCGGTGCAGGTGACCTTCCGGCCGTTGCCCATGTCCCACACGCTCCGGTCGACCTTCGCCTCGATGGAGACGGTCAGTCCGCGGTCCTCCGCGTCGGCGTGCAGCGGGCCGAAGTAGTCCTCGCCCGGGCTGGCCCACATCCACACCGGCAGGCCGACCAGCCCCGGCCCCTTGCTCTTGCGGGGCGCCACCGCCACCCGGGGCGGGAGCAGCCGGATCGAGGCGAGCGCGCGCCGGGCCAGTTCCTCCGGGTCCGGCGGCGCGCCGAACCCGGGTGGTGGACTGTCCCGCAGCACGGTGGTCTGGTCACCCAGGTCGCCGCCGTTGCAGGTGCGCACGTACCACTGCTGGCCGGGCGGCGTGTTGTCCGGCTGGGGCTGGGCGAGCTTGTAGTAGCAGCCGTCGCCGTTGTTGAACCAGCCGAGCAGGTCGTCGTAGCAGGGGATGGTCCGGCCGTTCCACTGGCACCTGCCGCCGCCGCCTCCGCCGCCGGTGTCGCCACCCCCGCCGGTGTCGCCACCCCCGCCGGTGTCGCCGCCACCGCCCGGGCCGCCGGGCGTACCCGGGTCGTCGTCCCAGACGCTGCAGTCGGGCTGGCCGGGCGGGCATTCGACACCCGGGTCCGCCCGCCCCGCGGCGACCGCCGGCACGGTGACCCCGGCGGCCAGCAGCAGCGCCAGGCCGGCGCCGACGAGCGTGCGGCGGGCCGCCCCGGGCCGGGTACCACGGCCCGGGGCGGCCCTTCCTCCCCAGGTCAGCACGGCTGGTCCTGGTGGCCCGCGCCGGCGCTGATCAGCCAGCGGCCGTCGGGATAGCGGGTGGCGGTGGCGGTGGCCAGGTGCCGGCCACCACCGGTGCCGGGGACCACCTTGTTGGTCCGGGCGTAGACCAGCCGGTAGCCGGTCGTGTCCAGGCAGTCCTGGATCTCCACGGTGGCCGGCTCGGCCTCCAGGTCGACCGAGGTCACCGCCGGCTGCGAACGCAGCGTCCCGGTACGCATCGCGCCGTGCTCCCTCGCCTCGCGGATGGCCACCCGGACCCGGGTCAACAGTGGATCGGCGAGGAATCTGGACAGTTCCGGATGATGTGGATCGCTTTGCCGGCTGGCCGTACGGGATGCGTCGAGATAGCCGGAATACGCGGCCAGCGCCGCTTTCTCCGCCGACTGTTCCGCGGCCTTCCGCTCCGCCGGAGCGGGCGCCTTCCGGTCGCCGGCCGGCCAGCCGGCCGTCTCCTGGTCGGTGCCGCAGGCGGTTGCCGAACCGACCGCCGCGACCGTGAGCAGGCCCGCCATCCAGCGGCTGAGCTGCCGTCCTCGCACCGTCGTGCCTCCTCGGTGATGACCCGGGGCCGCCGTCGCGGTGACCTCCGGGCATGCGGCAGCGCGGCCGGATCCGCCGGATCCGGTGCCGTGAATTGCGCAGCCACATTTACCGTTATCGATTACTTACGAATGCAGGTTCCAGAATGCATCCTGTCGGTTGAACGTGTGTTGCGTCACACCCAAGGGGCGAGCATAGGCTGACGCCCGCCGATGCAACAGAGGCAATTCATTCGAATACCAAGCGTGATGACGGGTGGTGGCGACGGGTGTACGACGACGGGCGGCGCGAAGAGCGCAGCCGAGAGAACGTGATCATGATGCGGCGTTCGGGTGATGGGTTTCCCACGCCGCGTCGGGCCCGGTTCGCCGCCCGAGCGGGGATGACCCGACGCGGCATCTGGCCCGATCCGTCCCCCGGTCGCACCGCCATGGCCAGGTGCTATTTCCTCGGGCTGGGAATCCCGTCAATGCAGAAGCTGGGCCTCCCGGGTGGCGCGGCCTGTGTCGCCTGGCATCCGCGACGCTCCATCGCTCGTCACACCCTCCGACCGTTGGCACTACCGTCCGTGTCGGCCGTCGGGCGTCCCGTCTCCGGTCGGCGCCGCGCCGCGGGTGTCCCCGGCGGTCGTCCGCAGGGGCGGGGACGGCGGTGACCGGGCCCCGCGACGGGATCGACCGGGCGACCGGCGGCGGGCCCGGCCTCGCCCCGGCCTCGCCGGAGGTCCGCCCGCGCCGCCGGTCGGGCCGACCGGCCGCGCTGGCGCTCACCCCGCTTCTTCGGCTGGCCGCGATCCGGTACGCCGTACCGCCCGGGGAGGGCGACCGGACCGGCTGCGACCGCTGCGCCGCCCCGGTCGGGCTGGACCGCCCGTGGCCGGCGCTCGGCCCGCGCGCCGGGTGCGGCGGCTGCGGAGCCCGGATCGGCCCACCGCCCGGCGCCGTGGAACTGGCCGCCCTCGCGGCGGCGGCGCTGCTGGTGCTGGCCGCCCCGCCGCCCGCCGCACTGGCCGCCGCCGCCTGGTGGTTGGGTTGGGCGGTGCCGCTGGTCTTCGTGGATCTGGCGGTGCACCGGCTGCCGGACCGGCTCACCTGGCCGGCCGCGGCCGGCACCTGGCTGCTGCTCGGGGTGGCCGCGCTGGCCGGGGCCGGTCCGGCGCCCTGGCTGCGGGCCACCGCCGCCGGGCTCGGGCTGGCGGCCTTCTTCGCGGCCAGCACGCTGCTGCTCGGTCACCGGGGCTTTGGCCTCGGCGACGCCAAGCTGGCGCTGGGCGCCGGCGCCCTGCTCGGCTGGTACGACGCGGCGCTGCCGGTGGTCGGGCTGCTGCTCGCCGTCACCGCCTCCGGGCTGGTCGCGCTCGGGCTGCTGACCGCCCGCCGGGTGCGCTGGTCGAGCCATCTCCCGTTCGGCCCGTACCTGGTGCTCGGCACCGCCGGCGCCCTGCTCCTGGCCCGGGTGTAGCGAGCATCGGCCCGCCCGGCGCGAGCGACGAACAGATGGGCGGGCGGGCGTTCGGCGGTGCGGACGTGCGGGCCGGCACCCCGATTCAGTCAGAGTGACACAGGTCACATCGGATGAACTTTCACCCGCCCGTCACGTCCGGAGCCCTCGGATACCTCTCGCGTTCATCCAGGGAGAATGATGCGTTCAGTTCGTAAGTTATCGACGCTGGCACTGCTGGTGCTGGGCGTCTCGGCGGTGGTTCCGGGCGGTGTGCCGGCGTCGGCGCAGCCCCGGTCCACCAAGCCGGCGACCACACCCCCGGTCGCGGCCAAGCCCCGGACGGTCACTCTGCTCACCGGCGACACCGTCCACCTCAGCACCGTGCACGGCCAGACGGCTGTCGACGTCGTGCCGGGCAAGGGACGGGAACGGATCCCGTTCATCACCCACAGCGCCGGCGAGGACGTGCGGGTCATCCCCGCGGACGCCGTCGGCCTGCTCAACCGGGGCAAGCTCGACGCGCGGCTCTTCGACATCTCGACGCTGGTCGACTTCGGCTACGACGACACCCGCGCCACCCTGCCGCTCATCGTCCAGCACGGCAGCACCACGCCCGCCGGCCTCGCCGGCGCCCGGACCACCCGCAAGCTCTCCGGGGCGAGCGCTGTCGCGGAGAACCGCGCGGACGCGGTGTCCTTCTGGAACAGCGTCACGTCGGCCGCCAGTGGCACCGAGCGGCAGCTGCGGGCCGGGTTGGACAAGATCTGGCTCGACGGGCTGCGCCAGCCCACCCTCGACGTCAGCGTCCCGCTGACCGGCGCGCCGAAGGCCTGGCAGGCCGGCTGGACGGGAGCGGGGGTGAAGGTCGGTGTGATCGACACCGGCGTCGACCAGACCCACCCCGACCTGGCTGGCCAGGTCGCCGCCGCGGAGAACTTCACCGCCGACCCGGACGCCCTCGACCGGGTGGGCCACGGCACCCACGTCGCCTCCACCATCGCCGGCACCGCGGCTGCCTCGCAGGGCCGCTACAAGGGCATGGCGCCCGGCGCGAGCCTCTACAGCGCCAAGGTCTGCGTGCAGGAGGGTTGCCCGGAGTCGGCGATCCTGGCCGGTATGACCTGGGCGGCGGAGCAGGGCGTCAAGGTCGCCAACATGAGCCTCGGCGGACCGGACAGCCCGGAGATCGACCCGATCGAGGCGGCCGTGGCCGACCTCACCCACCGCTACGGCGTGCTCTTCGTCGTAGCCGCCGGCAACACCGGCGAGGCCGGCGAGTCCACGGTGAACTCGCCCGGCAGCGTGACCGAGGCGCTGACCGTGGGCGCCGTGACCAAGACGGGCTGGCTGGCCTCGTTCTCGAGCCGCGGTCCGCGCACGGGCGACGCCGGCATCAAGCCGGACGTCACCGCGCCCGGCGTCGGCATCCTCGCCGCCCGCAGCTCGACCTCCGGCCTGGAGCCGTACTACGAGAACCCGCAGTACACCAGCCTCAACGGCACCTCGATGGCCACTCCGCACGCGGCCGGCGCGGCGGCGATCCTGGCCCAGCAGCACCCGGACTGGGCGCCTGAGCGGATCAAGTCCACGCTGATGGCGGCCGCCCAGCCGAACGCCGCCGTCGGCGTCTACGAGCAGGGTGCGGGCTTCCTCGACGTCGGCCGGGCGATCGAGCAGACCGTCACGACGAGCCCGGTCAGCGTCGCCTTCGAGCGGACAGCCACCGCGCAGCAGCGCACGATCACGTACGCGAACAGCGGCTCCTCCGCCCTCACCCTGGCTGTGTCCCTCGACGCCAAGGACGCCGACGGCGCCCCGGCGCCGGCCGGCCTGTTCAGCCTCAGCGCCGCCTCGGTGACGGTCCCGGCCGGCGGCACGGCCACCGTGACCGTCAGCGTGCGGGCCGGCGCCGACCTGCCCGACCGCTACTTCGGCGGTGAGGTGACCGCCACCGGCGGCGGCGTGCAGGTGCAGACCCCGGTCGCGCTCGATATCGCCCGCAGCGAGCTGACCCTCAAGCTCGTCGGGCCGGACGGCGGAGCGCCCACGCCCGAGCAGGGCTGGGTGACCATCCTGACCGACCTGGACCGGAACGGCATCCTGGTCTTCGACAACCCCGCGGTCACCAAGCACCGGATCCGCCCGGGCCGTTACACGGTCCAGACCTATCTGTTGTCCGGCGACCCGTACCTCCCGCACGTCGCTTCGCTGATGCGCCCGAGCCTCGACCTGACCACGGACCAGGCGCTCACCATGGACACCCGGCTGGCGAAGCCGATCGCGGTGTCGGTGCCGAACCCGAAGGCCACCGCGGTTCATCAGGAGTTCGGCTGGACGATCCGGATTGAGCAGCCGCAGATCTGGGGCAGCAACGACCCGTTCGGCGTGCTGATGGGCATCCCCTTCGACCACCTGCGAACGGCGCAGATCGGGGCCGGCGAGACGGCCGGCTTCGTCTCCTACGTCAACGGGATGTGGGGCCAGGTGCGCCAGCACAGCCTGCACAACAGCCCGTACGTCTACCGGGTCTACCTCTACGAGCCGGAGAAGATGATGACCGGGCTCACCCGCAATCTGCGCGCGGACGACTTCGCCACGGTCCGCTCCCGCATCAGCGCGGACGTGGCCGACGTGCCCGTCGCGCGGACCGCGGTCGCGCACGCGCCCGGCAACTCGCCGGTCTACCGCGACGAGCGCAACATCCCGCCGAGCTTCACCTACGACGTGCCGAGCACCATCACGGAGTACTACAACCAGGACAAGCAGGCGGTGTGGAAGTCGACCTCGGCGCAGCTGAGGTACACGTACTACGAGTCGCCGTGGACCAGCTTCCAGCCCGGGCGCACGTACAACGTGAAGTGGGCCAACGCGGTGGCCGGGCCGGTCTTCCCGGAGCCGAACTTCGGCCAGCAGTTCGCCACCCGCTACTGGGGCGACCTGATCGGCGGCCCGGGGCCGCTGCACGGCGACGGCACCGGGCACATGGGCTTCCGGCACGTCCGGGGCGGCAGCGTGCAGGTGAGCCTCTACCGCAACGGGGTCAAGGTCGGCGACGCCAACGAGGCGCCCTGGGTGTGGAACGTGCCGGCGGAGACGGGTGACTACCGGCTGGCCGCGACCTTCCACAGCGACCCGGCGTTCACCCTGTCGACGGTGGTCGACGCGGAGTGGACCTTCAAGTCCGGGCACGTGGGCGACGGCGAACTGGTGAAGCTGCCGATGACGGCGATCCGGTTCACCCCCGAGCTCAACATCAACAACCGGGCGCCGGCCAACCGGCTGTTCGAGATCCCGGTCTCGCTCGACCGTCAGGTCGGGGCGGCGCCGGGCCAGACGAGCAGCTTGACCGTCGACGCGTCCTTCGACGACGGCAAGACCTGGCAGCAGCTGACCGTGCAGCGGTCCGGCGAGAAGGCGGTCGTCCGGGTGTACAACCCGGCCGGCACCGGCTTCGTCTCGCTGCGGGCCGCCGCCACGGACACCAGCGGTAACACGGTCAAGCAGACCATCATCCGCGCCTACCGGTACTGACGGTGGGCCCCGGACGCGGCGCCCCACCGGCGCCGCGTCCGGGTCACCGGTGCCAGAGCAGCCGGTCGCGGATCCGCCGGGCCACCGGCGAGTCCGTCCCGTCGACCTCGGCGAGGGCCTCGCTCCACGCCTGCCCGGCCAGGGCCGGGTCGCCGTTGGCGGAGTGGAAGTCGCCGATGGAGACCAGCACCTCCGCGGTGTGGTGGGGGGCCCGGGCGTCGCGGAAGGTGTCGACCGCCTGCTGCCAGGTCACCATCGCGTGCGGCAGGTCGTCGATCATCGAGTACGTGTGCGCCAGCCACGCCTGGGTGGTGCCCACCCCGTGCAGGTCGCCGAGGGCCTCGAACTGCCGACGCGCCTCGACGAACATGCCCAGCGCCTCGGCGTGCCGGCCGAGCCAGCCCTGTGCCCGGGCGATGGCCAGCAGAGCGTTGGTGGCGCCCCGCACATTGCCCTCGGCGTGAAAGAGCGCCCGCGCGGCCTCGGCGTGCCGGATCGCCTCGTGGTAGCGCCGCTGGTCCAGCCGGATCTCGGCGATGTTGTTCTCCACATGGCCCTGCTCGGTGCGCCGGCCGAGCCGGTCGAAGAGCGCCCGGGCGTGCTGCAGGTGCGACAGCCCGCGGTCGAGTTCGGCCAGGAAGTAGCAGGCGCCGGCGAGGCTGCGGTGCAGCAGGGCCTGGGCGGTGGGGTCGTCGTCCCCGGTCGCCGCGAGGGCGGCGCTCGCCGCTGCCGCCCACTGCTTGAACTGCGCGGTGTCCTGGAAGAAGTTCTGCAGGGCCAACACGATCTGCCAGGCCGTGCGGGGCCGGCCGCGCTTCCCGGCCCGGGCGACGATGTCGGTCAGCACCCGCTGTTCGGCGGCGAACCAGGCCACCGCGTCGGCCCGGCCGGTGAAGCCGCGCCCGGTGACCCCGTGCTCGGACGGCTCCGGTTTCGGCAGCGGCACCTGGGGCAGCAGGGGCAGGTGCGCCGCGTACGTACTGAGCTGGTAGTAGTCGTAGACCCGGTCGATGGCAGCGTCCCGCTCGGCCGCGTCGTCGTGCTCCTCCCCGAGCTCCACGGCGTAGGCGCGCAGCAGATCGTGCATCCGCCACCGGCCGTCGCCGGGCTGGACCAGCAGCTGCGCCCCGAGTTCGGCGAGCAGGCCCCGGGCGGAGCGCAGGGACAGGCCGCCCAGGGCGGCCGCCGCCTCCGTGCTCAGCTCCCCGGCCGGGTGCAGGGGCAGCAGCCGGAAGAGCCGGGCCGCCTCGGGAGTCAGGGCCCGGTAGGACCAGGAGAAGATCGCCTCCAGATCGGCGTGTGCCTCCCCGAAGCCGGCCAGCCGGCCGTCGGCCTCGGCCAGCTCACCGGCGACCGCCGGCAGGCTGAGCCCGGGCCGGCCGACGCTGCGGGTGGCGACCAGCGCCAGGGCCAGCGGCAGCCGGCCGCACCGCGCGATGATCTCGTCGACGGCGGCGGGGTCGGCGGCCGCCTCGTCGCCGAGCCAGCGGGTGAGCAGCTCGCGGGCCTCGGCATCGGTCAGCAGGTCGAGGTGCAGCCGGTGGGCGCCCGCCGGGCCGGCCACGCCGGTGATCCGGCGGCGGCTGGTGGCGATGACGAGACTGCCGCCGGTGCCGGGCAGCAGGTGCCGGATCTGGTCCCAGTCGCGGCAGTTGTCGAGCAGGATCAGCATCCGGCGCTCGGCCAGGATGCTGCGGTAGAGGCCGGCCTGGGCGTGCAGCTCGGCCGGGATGGCGGCCGGCGCGACCCCGAGGGACCAGAGGAAGCCGCGCAGTGCCTCCGCCGGTGTCATCACCGACTCGCCGCCGTCGAAACCGCGCAGGTCCGCGTGCAACTGCCCATCGGGGTAGCGGGCGGCCAGCCGGTGGGCCAGGTGCACCGCGAGGGTGGTCTTCCCCACGCCGGGCATTCCGTCGATCACCAGCGCGGTGGTCCGCGGGTCTCCGGCCAGCAGCTCCTCCGCGGCGGCCACGACCCCGCGGCGGCCGGTGAAGTGGGGGTGGTCGGCCGGCAGCTGCGCCGGCGATTCAGTCCGGGGCGGCTGCGACAACTCCCGCCCGGCACGTCCGACGCCGCGCCGGGATCTGGCGCCGTCGGCCGGGGCGTCGTGCTCGAGCAGGCTGTCCCGGGCCGCGCGCAGCTCGCCGCCCGGCAGGATGCCGAGCTCGTCGGCGAGCCGGTGCTCGATGTCGGCATAGGCCGCGAGGGCCTCGGCCCGCCGGCCGTCCGCGCCGAGCGCGAGCAGCAACCGCGCCTGCAGTGCCTCGTCCAGCGGCTCGTCTTCGGCGGCCAGCCGGATCGCGGGCAGCACCGCGTGGACGCACCCGGCCCGCAAGGCGGCGTCGGTCGCCGCCCGCACGGCCGCGAACCGCTCACCGTCGACCGCGACGAACTCCGGATGGGACCGGCCGCCGGCCCGCAGGCCCGAGGCGCACCGGTCGCGCCACAGCCCCAGCGCCTCCCGGTAGAGCTCCACGGCCGGCTCGCCGGAGCTGGCACCGGCCTGGGCGACCAGGCGCCGGAAACGCAGCAGGTCGAGCGACTCCCCGTCGATCCTCAGCCGGTATTCGGCGCCGTCGCGGATCAGCACCGAGCCCGCTGCCCGGGTCGGCAGGCCCGGCTCGAAGCGCCGCCGGAGCATCCCGACATGCCGGTGCACCACGTTGACCGCGCTGGTCGGGGGGTCGGAATCCCAGAGCAGGTCGACGAGCTCGGCGACGCTGACCGCGCCGCCGGCACGGGCGAGCAGCAACGCCAGGATCAGCCGCTGCTGCCGGGTGCCCAGGTCGATTTCGGAGTGGCCGCGCCAGGCCCGCACCGGGCCGAGAACGGCGAAAGAGAGCGGGCTGGTCATCTGGACGCGATCCACGGAGAGCTGGTTGCCACGATCGCCACAGCATGGCAGGGCCCGCCGCGACCCGGGTGCGCGTCGCGGCTGTGAGCTTCGACTCAGCAGCCGGGCGAGTCGTCCCTGCTCAGGCCGCCTTGAGGCCGGTCCGCAGGGCGCGCAGCGCGTAGTGGGTCCGGGACTTCACCGTGCCGATCGGCACTCCCAGCCGGCCAGCGACCTCTTCCGGGGACCGGCCGACCAGATAGACCTCGGAGAGCAGGCTGCGCTGCGCCGGGCTCAGCCGGCCGAGCGCGCGCCGGATGGCGTACGACGCCAGGGCGCTGCCGGTGGTGTCGTCAGCAGCGGGAATCCAGGTCAGGTCGACGAGCTGGACCTCGCTCGGGCGGCCCCGCCGCAGCCGGACGCCGTCGATGACGAGCCGCCGGGCGACGGTGAGGAGCCACCGGCGGGCGGCGTCGGGCTCGGCCGGCACCGCGTCGAGGTGCCGCCAGGCCCGCAGCATCGTCTCCTGGAGCAGATCCTCGGCGGTCTGCCGCTGGCCGTGGGTCAGCAGGAGCAGGAGACGCAGCACGGCACGGGCGTGGTCCGCGTGCAGCGCGGTCATGCGCTCGGCCCGGCCGGCCGGTGATTCGTCGGGTGCCCGGAGCACGGTTTACCCCCACAGGCAGGAGCAACGGTGAGTGCGGCACGAGCCTAGGGACGATCGATGCGAATGGACTGACGCGTCAGTGCGAATCGAGTGCCGTCGCCGACCGCGATCGGTCACCGACCCGACGTGACCGCCGCGAGCAGGCCGGCCAGCCGCCGGCCGGTCCGGGTCTGCGCGTACGGGATCAGGGCCAGCGCCTCCTGCCACGCCCGCACCGCGGCGTCCTGGTCGCCGCCGGCGGCGAGGGCGTCGCCGAGCAGCGCCAGCACCTCCGCGGCGGCCGCCGGTGCCGACGCCTCCTGGTAGGCGACGGCCGCCGCGCGCCAGCAGTCGACCGCCTCCTCGGGTTTCCGGCGGGCGGAATGCACCTGGCCGAGCACCTCCCACGCCTCGGCGACGCCCAGCCTGTACTGCGCTCCGCGCGACAGCGCCATCGCCTGCTCGGCGCAGCGCACGGCCGCTTCCTCCCGGCCCAGTTCGGCGTTGCTCGCGGCCATGATCACCAGGGCGTCCGCGCGCAGCCTGTCGTCTCCGGCCGCCCATGGCCCCAGCGCCCCGGCGAGCGTCCGGACGACCTCCTCGTGTCGCCCCCGGGCGGCCAGGATCATCGCCCGGTTGATTTCGGCCCGGGTCATCTCGCCGTGCAGGCCGAGCCGGGCGAGCAGCTCGAGCGCCCGGTCGAGATGCCCGACCGCGGTCTCGTGCTCGTGCCGGAAGTAGGCCGCCCCGGCCAGGCTGCGGTGCATCCGGGCCTGCCCGACCAGGTCGCCGCCCGCCCGGGCGGCCTCGAGGGCCACCTCGCCGGTCGTCGTCCAGTCGACCCACCGGCCGCTGCGGTCGAAGAAGTGCTGCATGCCCAGGGCAAGCTGCCAGGCGTCGGTGTGCCGGCCCTGCCGGGCGGCCCGGCCGACCAGCGCGATCAGGACCTGCCGCTCGGCGGTGAACCAGCGCATGGCGTCGCCGTGGCCGGCGAAGCGCAGCGGCGTCTCGCCCGGCCCCGGCTCGATCATGGGGTGGTGCTCGGAGGCCAGCAGCCGCCGGTGCGCCTGATAACAGGTGGCCCGGTAGAACCGCAGGCAGCGCAGCTCCGCGGCAGCGCGCTCGGCCGGGCTGTCGTTCTCCTCGCCGAGTTCCGTGGCATAGGCCATCAGCAGGTCGTGGGTGCGGTAGCGACCCGGCAGCTCCTCGCTGATCAGGTGCGCGCGACTCAGCTCGCCGATCAGCGCCCGCGCGGTCCGCAGCGGGACGCCGGCCAGGCCCGCCGCCCCGGCGATCGAGATGTCCGGGCCGGGATGGATCGGCAGCAGCCGGAAGAGCCGGGCGGCCGGGGCGGAGAGCGCCCGGTAGGACCAGGAGAAGCCGGCACGCAGGCCGGTCTGCGGGTCGTCGCCGTCGAAGCCGTCCAGGCTTCCGGGCGCCCGGGCCAGCTCGGCGGCGATCTGCGCCGCTGGCGTCCCGGGCTGGCTGGCCGCGCGGGCGGCCACCACGGCCAGCGCGAGTGGCAGCCGCCCGCAGCTGGCGATGATGGCGTCGACCGCGGCCGGGTCCGCCGCGACCCGGCCGGCGCCGAGCGGCCGCAGGAGCGCCGCGCGGGCCTCGTCGACGCTCGGCAGGCCGACCGGCAACGGATGGGCGCCGGCCGTGGTCAGCAGGGTGCTGAGCCGGCTGCGGCTGGTGACGATCACCAGGCAGCCGGGGCTGCCCGGCAGCAGGTGCCGGATCTGCTCGGCGTCCCGGCAGTTGTCGAGCACGATCAGCAGGCGCCGGCCGGCGAGGCAGCTGCGGTACAGGCCCGCCTGGGCGTGCAGCTCGACGGGTATGCCCTGCTGGGGCACCCCGAGCGAGCCGAGGAAGCCGCGCAGCGCCTCGGCCGGGCACATCGCCGGCTCCCGCCCGTCGTATCCGCGCAGGTCGACATAGAGCTGCCCGTCCGGGTAGCCGGCGGCGAACCGGTGGGCGAGGTGGACGGCGAGGGCGGTCTTGCCGACCCCGGGCATGCCGTCGATCGCGAGCACCGCCGGCCCGCCCGGGCGCGCGACCGCCGCCCGGGCCTCGGCGATGAGGTCGTCCCGGCCGCTGAAGAAGGGCAGGTCCGGCGGCAGCTGCGCGGGCCGGGGGAGGGGCGCCGGCGACTCGACCCGCGCCGGCTGGGTGCGCTGGTGCAGCAGCCGGTCGTACGCCTCCCGCAGCTCCTCGCCCGGGTCGATGCCCAGGTCGTCGGCGAGCCGGCGGCGCACCACCCGGTACATCTGGACGGCTTCCGCCTGGCGACCGTCGGCGGCGAGCGCCAGCAGCAGCCGGCTCTGCAGTGACTCGTCGAGCGGGTGCTGCTCGGCGGCCTGCCGCAACGGCGCCAGCACCGCGCTCAGCCGGCCGCAGCGCTCGGCGGCGTCGGCGGCCTCGCGCACGGCCTGGGCGCGTTCGGCCTCCACGGCGAGGAACGCGGGATGCAGGCGGGAGGCCGGTTCCAGGCCCGCGGCGCACCGGCCGCGCCACAGCCGCAGCCCGTCGAGGGAATGCCGCAGCGCCGACTCCGGGTCGCCGTCCTGCAGGCTCCGGCCCGCCAGCCGGGTCAGCGACCGGAACTTCAGCAGGTCGAGGGAGTCCTCGTCGGCGCGCAGCCGATAGCCCGAGAGTTCCCGGAGGATGTGCCGGCCGGTCGACCGGGTGGGCAGGCCGGGCTCGAGCAGCCGCCGGAGCACCCCGATGTGCCGGTGCACGACGTTCGCGGCGCTGGCCGGGGCCTCCTCGTCCCAGAGCAGGTCGACCAGCTCGGCCAGGGAGACCGGTGAACCGGCCCGGACCAGCAGCAACGCGAGCACCAGGCGCTGCTGTCGGGCGCCCAGACGCAGTTCGGCGCCGGCGCGGACGACCCTGACCGAGCCGAGCACCGAGAAGCCGATCGTCTCGCCCGCCTCCGCCCGCACGCCGGCAACGGTAACCGCCGGTCAGCGGCCCGGAGCTTCCGACCAGGGGCCCAGGGGCGCGGCCGGTCAGCGGCGGGCCGGGCGGCCGAGGGCGTCGGCGACCGGACGCTCGGCGTGCCGGGACCAGCGGCGCAGCAGGTCGCCGCCCGGCCGGGCGAGCACGATCGTGACCACGGTCGCCACCAGCGCGCCGAGCAGTGCGCCGGCGACCACGTCGTGCGGGTAGTGCACGCCGACGAAGGTGCGGGAGAACGCGGCCAGGGCCGCCACCGGCAGCGCGATCAGCCCGAGCCGGCGGGACAGCAGCAGCGTGGCCGCCGCCAGCGCGCCCGCGATGGTGGAGTGGTTGCTGGGGAACGACCAGTCGCCGGTCGGCGGGCAACTGCTCGCCACGATCACCACGTCGGCCACCGCCCGGCAGGGGCGCTCCTGGTCCACCACCGACTTCAGCCCCTCGCTGCACCCGTACGCCAGCACCACCGACAGCGGCGCGAGCAGCGCCACCGCCCGGTCCCGGGGCCCGCCACCGAGCCGGGCGACGGCCGCCGCCAGCAGCAGCGCGCCGAGCAGCAGGATCGCCCCCTCGGTGAAGTGCCCGGCGAACCACTGCACCGGTTGCGGGGTGTCCGCGGCGAAGTCGACGATGTTCTGGTACCAGTCGACGCTGATCTCCGGAACATCCGGCGTGCTGGTCTCAACCATGACTCACCTCACCAACTGTTCATACCGGGTTTACCGTGCAGACAAGGTTGGAACACCTCGACGGTCACCGCAGTGTGCGATGGTCGGGACGTCTCCCTGACCTTCGTCTCAGTGACCTCACAGCCGGGTCTGCTTCGGTGGATGTCGGTACGTCGACCCAGGGAGGCGCTGTGCAGCACACCCCCACCGCCGATCGACCGCCGGCCGGGCCCGTGGCGGGGGACGACGAGAGCTGGCGGGTCCGGCGTACCGAGGCGGACCTGCACCGGCTCGCCGAGACCGAGTCGATCTTCGCGCTGGGCAACGGCTGGGTGGGCTGGCGCGGCAACCTCGACGAGGGCGAGCCGTACGGCATGCCGGGCAGCTACCTCAACGGCTTCTACGAGGAACGCGAAATCAGCTACCCCGAGGACGGGTACGCCTTCCCGCAGCTCAGCGACACGGTGGTCAGCGCGCCCAACGCCGCGCTGATCCGGCTCTGGGTCGGCGACGAACCGCTGGACGTCCGCACCGGCACGCTGCGCAGCCACGAGCGGGTGCTGGACCTGCGGGCCGGGACGGTCGAGCGGCACACCGAGTGGATCTCGCCGGCGGGCCACGGCGTCCGCATCCGCAGCATCCGGCTGGTGTCCCTGCCCCGGCGCCCGGTGGCCGCGGTGCGCTGGGAGGTCGAACCGCTGGACGCCGCGGTCGAGGTGCGGATCGTTTCCGACCTGCTGGCCAACCAACGGGTCCCGGAGCGCTCCGACGACCCCCGGGCCGCGGCGGTCATCACCGACCCGCTGACCGCCGAGTACCGTCGCTGCGCCGGCCACGACGGGGTGCTGGTGCACCGCACCGAACGCAGCGGGCAGCGGGTCGCCGTCGCGGTGGCCCACCAGGTCGACACGCCGGACGGGTTCGGCTCGGGCGTCGACCGCAGCCCGGACCGGCTGCGCCTGACGCTGACCGGCACGCTGCACCCCGGCGAACGGGCCCGGCTGGTCAAGTTCGCCGCGTACGAGTGCGGGCGGGTGACGGCCACCCCGCCGGAGGAACTGGCCGACCTGGTCGTCCGGGAGGCGGACGCGGCCCGCGCGGACGGCTTCGACGCCCTGCTCGCCGGCCAGCGCGCGGCGCTCGACGCCGCGTGGCAGGTCGCCGACGTGCAGCTCGACGGCGACGCCGAGTTGCAGCAGGCGATCCGGTTCGCCGTCTTCCACCTCATCCAGTCCGGCCGCCCGGACGGTGACCGGACCATCCCGGCGAAGGGGCTGACCGGCAACGGCTACGACGGCCACGTGCTCTGGGACACCGAGGGCTACGTGCTGCCGGTGCTGACGTACCTCGCCCCGCAGCTGGCCCGGTCGGCGCTGCGCTGGCGGCACGCCCACCTGGCCGAGGCCCGGGAGCGGGCCGCGGAGCTGCGGCTGACCGGGGCGACCTTCCCGTGGCGCACCATCGGCGGCCGGGAGTGCTCCGGCTACTGGCCCGCCGGGGCCGCCGGGCTGCACGTCAACGCCGACATCGCCGACGCGGTGCTGCGCTACGTCGCGGCCACCGGCGACGAGGAGTTCCTCGCCGGGACCGGGCTGGAACTGCTGGTGGAGACGGCCCGGCTGTGGCACGGCTTCGGTCACTGGTCCGACACCGGCATCTTCCACCTGCACGGCGTGACCGGCCCGGACGAGTACTCCGCCCTGGTCGACGACAACGTCTTCACCAACCTGATGGCCCGGCGCAACCTGCGCGGCGCCGCCGACGCCGTGGAGCGGCACCCCGGGCCGGCCGCCCGGCTCGGCGTCGACCCGGCCGAGGTGGCCGGCTGGCGGGCCGCCGCCGACGCGGTCTTCGTCCCGTACGACCGCAAGCGCGGGGTGCACCAGCAGTCGGCCGGCTTCACCGAACGGCCCGAGTGGGACTTCGCCGGCACCGGCGAGGACGACTATCCGCTGCTGCTGCACTTCCCCTACCTGGAGCTCTACCGCCGGCAGGTGGTCAAGCAGGCCGACCTGGTGCTGGCCATGCAGCGCTGCCCGGGCGACTTCACGGCCGAGGAGAAGGCCCGCAACGTCGCCTACTACGAGGCCCGCACGGTCCGGGACTCGTCGCTGTCCGCCTCCCCGCAGGCGGTGCTCGCCGCCGAGGTCGGGCACCTCGACCTGGCGTACGACCTGTTCGCCGAGTCGGCGTTGCAGGACCTCGCCGACCTGGGCGACAAGACCGGTGACGGGCTGCACCTGGCGTCGCTGGCCGGGGCGTGGCTGGCGCTGGTGCAGGGCTTCGGCGGGCTGCGCGACGACCGTGCCGTGCTCTCCTTCGACCCGCGGCTGCCGGCGGCGATCCACCGGCTGGCGTTCCACCTGCGCTGGCGCGGCCAGCGGCTCCGGGTCACCCTCACCCGGGACGAGGCCCGCTACGAGCTGCCGGACGCCGACCCGCGGACCGCGGTGGAGCTGTGGCACCACGGCGAGCCGCTCCGGGTCACCGGCGGCTCGCCGGTGGTCCGCCCGATGCCGCCGGTTCCCGACGCCGGGCCGGAACCTCTCTCGCCTCCCGGTCGTCGCCCCGCCCGCCGCTCCGCCGGCGAGCGCTGACCCGGGAGGCCGCCCCCCGTGGAGCCGCGTCTGCTCCCGCGGGGTGCCGGTAGGGTGGCGCGGTGGCGGATCTTGAGCGGCTGGGCGAGCGGCACGCCGCGGCGGTGCTGCGGTTCGAGCGGGAGAACCGGGAGTGGTTCGCGCGGTCGGTGCCGGACCGGGGCGACGACTACTTCGCGCAATTCGCGGCCCGGCACGCCGCACTCCTCGCCGAGCAGGCGACCGGCCGGTGCCACTTCCACGTCCTGGTCGACGACGACGGCGAGGTGCTCGGCCGGTTCAACCTGGTCGACGTCGCCGACGGCGAGGCCGAGCTGGGCTACCGGGTGGCCGAGCGGGTCGCCGGGCGGGGCGTGGCGACCGAGGGCGTCCGCCGGGTCTGCGAGCTGGCCCGCGACGAGTACGGCCTGCGCCGGCTGGTCGCCTCGGCCACGCTGGACAACGCCGGCTCGCTCGCGGTGCTCGGGCGCACCGGGTTCACCCCGGCCGGCGAGGTGGTGCTCGGTGGCCGCCCCGGGCTGCGGCACGTCCGCGAGCTGACCGCCGCGGACTGACCGGCGCCGGCCCGGCGGTCAACCGGCGACGCCCCCGCCGGCCATCCGCTGCCGCACCTCCTCCAGCGCCTCGAAGGCGTACGCCCAGTTGTGGCACTTGAAGCTGCGCAGCCCCTCGATCGGGGTGCGGCAGTCCGAGCAGTTCACCGCGGCGATCGCATCCGGGATCCCGGTGTTGACGTACTTGCGGTCGCCGAGGATCACCGTCGCGATCATGATCGGGTCGTGCACCCCGGTGAGCGCCGAGGAGACGATGTCGTACCAGCTGATCCGGCGGCCGCACTTCGGGCAGTCCGGGTGGTCGCCGCTGACCCAGAGTGGCGCGCCGATGCTGCGCGACGGCATGCCGAGCACCTTCTCGATCCGGCGCACGTCCGACTCCGGGGTGGTCCACCGGTGCTCACCGGGCAACGAGGCCGGCGAGTCGTACACGGCGCGGAACAGGTCCGGATCGACCGGCACGGTCTCCCGCTGACTGGTCACGGCGTCCTCCTCGGCGGTCGGTGCCCCCACCGTCGTCCCGGCGATCGACGGGTGCAGCCGGATCAACGACACCGCAGCTCCGCGGGTCGCCACCGGGTGTACGGGGTCCGGTCGGGAAAGGGCTTTCCGCTCCCGGAAACCGGTGCGGATGGTACGAATTGGGCGGGGCGTCCCACCGGGAGGAGCGCCGATGGGTAGCAGGTCGGAGGGGCTGCTCCGCCGGCGCGAGGACCCGGTGAGCGCCACGTTCCTGGAGCTGGAGCTGTCGCTGCTGGTCGTCAGCGCGGCCACCACCTTGGTCCTGTTCCTGGTGGCCGCCCTCGACCGCACCGGCGTCTTCGCGCCAGGCCGACCCGGGGCGGCTTGACCCCCGGCCGCACCGTCGCGGCGGGCGTTTCATCTCTCCTCGATGTCCGACCCTTCGGACACAATCGCGCCATGGCAGCGGAGTTCACCCACACCGACGCGTTCCGGGGGGCGAGGTTCCGGAGCGTGGACCTGGCTGGCGCGACGTTCCGCGACTGCGACCTCACCGGGGTCAGGATCGTCGCCTCGGCGGTCGCCGACCTCCGGGTGTCCCGGCACGCCGGTAGGGGCCGGGTGGTCGTCGACGACGTCGACGTCACCGCGTACGTGGCGGCCGAGTTGGACCGGCAGCACCCGGAGCGGGCGCAACTGCGAGCGGTGCGGACGGCCGACGACCACCGGGCGATGTGGGACACGGTGGAACGCCTCTGGTCCGACACCCTCGCCCGGGCCGAGCGGCTGCCCGAGGCGGCGCGCCACGAGCGGGTCGACGACGAGTGGTCCTTCGCCGAGACGCTGCGCCACCTCGTCTTCGCTGTCGACGTGTGGGTGGGCCGGATGATCCGTGACGAGCCGAAGCCGTACCACCGGCTCGGCCGGCCGCCCACGGACTGCTCGGCGGCCAGTGCCGCGGAGCTGGGGATCGACCTCGACGCCCGCCCGTCCTACGCCGAGGTGGTGGCGCTGTACGCCGACCGCAGGGCGCGGGTGCGCGAGGTCGTCGCGGCGGTCACCGACGCCGAGTTGGCGGAAGTCCGCACCGCCGCGCCGACCCCCGAGTGGGGCGTGGAGTCGCACCCGGTCGGCGAATGCCTCCGGGTGGTGCTGAAGGAACACTGCGAACACCGCCGCTTCGCGGTACGCGACCTCGCGGTGCTCGAGGCGCGCCAGCCGTAGCCCGCTGTCTTCCGCCGGCGCCGGTCACGCGTCGACGGTCAACCGGACCGTCACGGTGTCGCCCACCTCGAGCTCCTCCGCCTTCCGCACCTTCGTCTTCACGGGCACGATGTACCGCCCGTCCTTGGGCCACAGCGCGGTCTGCCACTCGCTCGCCCCGATCCGGGCGGTCACCGGGATCATGCCCCAGCCGTAGCTCACCTGGGTGGCGGTCGCCTCCAGGGCGCCGCACTGCTCGTCGGGCACGGTCACGAAGTGCCACGGCGCCGGCCCGCGCCAGAACCACATCTCCCCGCTGAACTCCAGGTCCATCGCAGCAGGATACGGGCGCCACGGGGCAGGTCGGCGCCATCGCGGTCGCGGGGGCCCGCGGTAACCCGCCACGTCACCGATCTCGGGTCGATCACCTATCGAACGTATGTCGGATAGGGTCGCGTCATGGACGTGCGGCGGCTGGTGGAATCGCAGCTAGTTTCTGCTCTGGCCGTGCCCGATGGCCTCTTCCTGGCGTTCCCGCAGTCCAAAGGCGGTAAATGGTGGGCCGGAGGTACCACCATGCGAACCGCACCGCCACGATCGCCGGCGATCCGCTGACCCTGAATTTGCCCGGCTCACGGACCTCGGGTCGTGCGCGACGATTCCGACGCAACCCGCCGAACCGCCGGCCAGTCGCCATGGCCTGGACCTCGTCGACCTCTCTGGTCGGCGAACAGGCAGCCCGGATGGCGCCAGGAGCTAGAACCGTAGAACATTTAGTTCTACACTCGTGTCCATGGAACGCATCGGTGTCCGGGAGCTGAACCAGAACACGAGCCAGGTCTTGGCTCGGGTGAGTGGCGGCGAGACCGTCGAGATCACCGATCGCGGACACCCGATCGCCCGACTTGTTCCGGTAGGCGACGACAGGTCGGTGTTGGCTAAGTTGGTAGCGGCAGGGCGAGCCGTCGCCCCGACCGGTGGCGGCTCTGTGCCACTTCCACCGAAGCTCGGTGACGAAAATGTGGACGTGGCTGCCTCGCTCGCTGCGATGCGTGACGAGGAGCGCTGGTGATCTATCTTGATTCAGCTGCCGTTGTCAAGCTGGTTCGGCAGGAGATGTGCAGTGCCGACCTTGTCTCCTGGCTCAACAAGCACGACGACGTGCCGCTGGTCTCCTCCGCTCTCGTCGAGGTGGAAGTGCCCAGAGCGCTGCGCCGATCAGCTCCGCAAGCTTTGATCGGAGTGCCGGCTGCCGTTGGACGGCTGTTCCGACTGGAGATCGACAGCACGATCCGTGCGACCGCAGCCGCGTTCGCCGAGCCGACGCTCCGCAGCCTCGACGCCATCCATCTGGCCACCGCCCAAGTGCTGACCAACGAGTCCGGCACGGCACTCACCGCCTTCGTCACCTACGACCGGCGGCTGCTCGAATGCGCCAAGGAAGCAGGACTACCCGTAGCAAGCCCCGGCCAGAACTGACCTACGAATCCACCACCCTGGTGCGGAGTCCGGCCGCCGTACGGCAGTGCGGCCGTAACACCGGCCGCGCGCCTGCGTTTCTGCGACCTTGCGCCCCTCCGTTTGGGTATCCGTCTCGAGTGGGCCGCCAGGGACTCGAACCCTGAACCTATGGATTAAAAGTAGCCAGAAGAGGACAGAGTGCCATCATTTATCCGCCGTCCGGATTCCGGGCGCGTCGTCCGGCCGCGTTGGTGCTGGTCCGCGCGGCGCCTACGTTGGATGGCACGGCGATGAGTGGCCGGTAGGGGCGCGAATCCAGGAGTCGCGCCGTGAGTCCGTCCGGCATCGGAACTTCCGAGCACCCGGGGAGCACCCTGACCGCGGGCGCCGCCCGCTCGTTGGCCACTCCACCGATTGTGAGTCGGCGTTGACGGGGGCGTTGTCGGCCCCGCTTCCTTGGACGCTGACCGATCCACCCACTTGGCGTCTGGTGATCGGCGGGAAGCGGGCGGTTTCGTCCCTGGCATCCGCTTTCGCCCTCCGTCCGAGCTCCACGTCCGTATAACGCTGACATTATTCGTGGGCTATAGTGGGTGTGTGGGCGAGTGGGAGGTCAGCCTTACCGAAGACGTCGAGGACTGGCTGCTTGACCTGGCCAAGTCTGATCCCGACTCCGCTAACCAGGTCGCTGCGGCGATAGATCTGCTCGCCGCTGAGGGCCCGGCGCTCGGTCGACCGTTCGTTGACCGGGTCAAGGGCTCGGACTACAAGAACATGAAGGAGTTGCGGCCAGGCTCGGCAGGGGAAACCGAGATCCGTATCCTGTTCGCCTTCGACCCTCAGCGGGAAGCCATCCTGTTGGTGGCGGGTGACAAGAGCGGCAACTGGAAGGGCTGGTACGAAACCAGCATTCTCGAAGCCGACAGGAAGTTTGCCGACCATCTGCGAGAGCTGAAGGGACAGCACTGATGGCGCGTAGCTGGCGGGATGTCCGCTCCCGCATGAACCTCGACGAGGCCAAGGTTGAGCAGCACAAGGAGCGCATGCGCGGCGAGGTGCGCGCAGCGCGACTGCGTGAGATGCGTGAGAAGCGCGGGCTGACTCAGCAGCAGGTTGCCGACCGCATGAACGTTTCACAGCCGCGTGTCGCCGCCATCGAGAGTGGCGAACTGCCGAAGGCTGAGGTCGGCACGGTTGCCCGGTACATCGCTGCCCTTGGCGGCAAGGCTGAGTTCGTTGCCGAGTTCGACGGCGAACGGGTGACCCTTAGTTGATGCTCGGGGCATGAGGGCGCCGCTGTCGTTGCGCTCATGTTTGTCGTGCACGTCGCGAAGCCTCGGCTGATGCCGGGGCTTCGCCGTTGAACCTGACTGCGGCATCGGTCTCGCCCGCCGCCGGCGAGTCCGCCGTTCACGGCGATGCAGTGCGAGCCCGCGCTGTCGGCCCTGGGTCCGTCGGCATCATGAACGACTTCGCCTTCCTCGCCAACACCTGGCGCAACGCCGCCAAGCCCGAACCTTCTCGATCTCGTCGTGCGGCTGGCCGCGACACCGGGCAACCCGGCTTCTGAAAATGGTTGGCAACCCATGTGGGCTGCGGAGAGAACCTCCTCTGGTGGAGCCTGGTCCAGCGCCCGGCCGCCGCGACGGAGCGTGGGCGCTTCGTTCGGTGTACTGCCCTTCCGCCTGCCGGACGGCCCCGCTACGTTCAAGATATGGATGCTCCCGATGGCAGTGACATCCCGACCACGCTGACCTGCCGCAATCCGGCCTGCGCCGAAACGTTCGACTTTCACGAGGTGGAAACCCGCGCCAGCGCGGACAACACGAAGTGGGAGTGGCGCTGCCCCCGGTGCGGGCGAGCGAACGCAACCCAGGGATTCATCGTGAAGCACGGCGGCGACATCCCTCTGTAGGCGACCGTCTCACCCTGGCGTCCCAAGGTAACCACTCTCGCCCCCGGACTGGTTGGACCTGTCGGCCAGCGCGTGCACGCCGTGCTGCCCGCTGGCCGACTGCTGCATCTGGCTGAGCGTCTGCTCGAGGTTCCGTTGTTCGGCCCCACGCGGACCGGCAGGGCCACGTCACTTGCTCGAGCGGTTTCGCCTGTCGCAGCAGCGCGAGGCGTTCATGCGTCGGAGGGCCACTCGGCTCGGGCAAGGATCACCAACCCCCGTAGTCAGTGTTCGAGGAATCCCTGTTGACGTGTCGGTTCGGTCCGCCACGGAAGCCTCGCAGTCACCAGTTCGGCACTGTGTGAAGTGCTTCGATATTATTGGGGTGCTGGTGCCCAGAGTGTGGAGTGGACTTGTCACGACCGAAGTCGGACCGTGCGACCGTGGTCAGCACGGTCATCGCGCTTCTCGCCCTGGGTTGGGGCATCTACGCCTACTACTTTCCGCCTGCCTCGCCGGTCGCACCGGCGGCTGCCACCGCTCCGACCGCCTCACCGACGGTCACTGCCACGCCGCCGAGCACTGTGTCCGGTACCGAGACTGAAACGGGTAGTTCGGTGGTGCGGGCGTTAAGGGCGCTGCCGGCTGGCTTCGAGCGCTTCTCGCAGCGGGCCGAGCGTGATCGGTACGGACAGTCGTGGTGGGAGCTAGCTCTGGCGTGGCTGCTGCTCATGGGCTTCATGCTCTGGAGATCGTTGGAATACTTTGACCGGGCAATCTGGGTGCCGGTGTGCGGCACGGCTTTTATCGTCTACTTTTGGCCGTCGCTGACCTGGTGGGGCGTCACGGTCAGTACCGTCGGCGGCTTCATCGCCTGGGGGATAGCTGGTCTTGGATCCGCTGGCGCCTTCGCACCCCAGACGCCCGGCGCCGGTAACCGGCAGGCATCAGTCGGTGAGCAGATGGAGCGGCCTGGCCAGTAGGTCGAACGGGAGCCTCGGCAAGTGGGCACGGTTTGAGCACCCTGCCGTCGTTCCACCGGTAGAGCAGTGCCAGACCGTCCGGACGCTTTCGGGTAGGACAATCGCGGTCGCGGCACAAGGGGTCACTACGCTTCGAGGAGCATCTCGACGGCATCGGCAACCGAGTCGACTGCGGCGTCTGGCACTGGCCCGACGAAAGACCACGAGTCGGGTCGGCGTTTCGGCTGCAGCCAGATTGTGCGTAGCCCAGCGGCGTGGCCACCGGCGACATCGAGGACGAGGCTGTCGCCGACCATCCATCCACCGCTGCCGCAGTTGGTGCCGCAGCGATCAGCGGCGAGGCGGAAGATTTCGGGGTCGGGCTTGCGGATGCCGACCTCGTCTGAGATACACCACGCGTCGACGAGCCTGTCCAACCCGGCGTTCCGGATCTTCCCGAGCTGGTTGTCGGTCATTCCGTTGGTGACGATGCCGATCCGCCATCCGGCCCGGCGCAGCCGCCTCAACGCATCCAGATCCTCGGGGCGGCATGACGCCAGCCCAGGCATCCGGCGGCGGTACTGCTCCCACAGTTGCTCCGGCGGCCTGGCCAGGTCGAACGTTTGGCAGACGGTGGTGAAGAAGCTGTCCATTGGCCCGGAGTGGTGCGCGTCGGCCATGAGCAGAAAGGTCAGCGCCGCCTCGCCGAGCCCGTGGGTGACGACGAACTCCTCGGCCCACGCCTGGAACGCCGCGCTGCGATCCACGAGCGTGTCGTCGAGGTCGAACAACGCCAGCGACTGCATGCCCGGCACGATAGCCAACCGGAGGCCGTTGCACGGGCGCAGCCAAGTGCGCCGCCGCGACATCACGGCTCCACCTACGGTGCGCATGGCTGATCCCACGTTCGTGGAACGGGGGCTGCGATCCACGACCCGCTGATCCCGATCGCAGTGACCGGCAGCGCCGGAGAGCCGAGGGCCCCCACGCGGCCCGTCCGTGGCCTATTTTTGCCGGACTGCGCACCGGCGCGTGACGCGCATACAACACGTCGAACGCCCGCCGGTTCCCCTCACCGATGAGGCGCGTCAGCTTCCCATCGCCCACGTCCATTACGCAAGGTTAGGACGCATCACTGTCCGAAACGGTTCTCTTCGACGACGCCAGGCCCAGCGTGGCCACCGATAACCGCTCGGAATCATTAGGCTGCACGAATGGCGGCGTGTCCCGAGCTGGCCAGGCTGCGTCCCCGCGTGGGGCGCGGTCACGGTCTCTCCGGGGTAACCCCGGGGACGTCACACTCACCTCGGCACCACACCACAGGTGCGTCGGCACGCTCCGCGAGCCTGGGCACCCGCACGACCGGGCATCGTCGGGACACGCCGCCACCGCACCCGGCCCGGCCATGACCACCGTCCGCGCCCTGACCACCGCGCTCGCCGACGCGTTCCTCGCCGACGGCGACTGGCACCGCCCCGATCTCGTGAACCGCGGCGGGCTCGTCCTCGGCGTCCGGCGGCGCTGGCTGTGGCCGATCGCCGACGCGGTCCTGGTCGCCTACCCGCACCCACCACGGGACCGGCCCCGCGATCTGGCCGCCTTCCTCGCCACCCTCGAACCGCTTCGCGGCGCGGTCACCGCCGCCCGACAACACGGCCGGCCAATCGTCATCCGCGCCCGCCCCGTCGCGCCGATCCGCACCGTACGCCACCCCTGGCACACCCCAGTCATCGACGACATCGGCGCTCTGGCCGCGATGCTCGACCTGAGCATCGAACACCTCGACTGGTACGCCGACCGGCGCGCCATGAACCGCCGCGCCACCGACCAACGGCTCCACCACTACCGCTACCGATGGACCAACCGAGGCCGGCTCATCGAAGCGCCCAAACCCCGGCTGCGTGCCCTACAGCGGCAACTCTTGGCCGAGGTCCTCGGCCCGATCCCCGTGCATCCCGCCGCGCACGGCTTCGTGCCCGGCCGCAGCGCGCACACGTTCGCCGCCGCCCACGCCGGGCAGCCGGTCGTCGTCCGGATCGACCTGCTCGCCTTCTTCACCCACATCCCCGCCAGCCGCGTGTACGGGCTGCTACGCATTGCCGGCTACCCCGAACCCGTCGCCCACACCCTCACCGGACTGTGCACCACCCGCACCCCGCACACCGTCCTGCGCCAGGCACCCGCCGACCTGCCACACCGGTCGGCGCGACTCGCGGCCCTGCGGGCTGGTCATCTGCCGCAGGGCGCGCCGACCTCACCCGCGCTGGCGAACCTGTGCGCCTACCGCCTCGACCGACGCCTGACCGGCCTCGCCGACGCCTTCGCGCTCACCTACACCCGATACGCCGACGACCTCGCCTTCTCCGGCGACCTCACCAACCAGCGCACCAGCGACCTCACCGCGGCCGTCACCACGATCGCGCGCGACGAGGGCTTCCGAATCCACCCCGACAAGATCCGCGTCCGCGGCCAGGCGGACCAGCAACTCCTCGCCGGACTGGTCGTCAACCACCGGCCCGCCGCACCCCGCGACGAATACGACCGGCTCCGCGCGATCCTCCACAACGCCGCCCGCACCGGCCTCGACGCGCAGAACCACACTGGCCACCCCGCCTTCGCCGAACACCTCACCGGACGCGTCGCCTGGATCGCACACCACCACCCCACGCGCGCCGCCAACCTGGCCAGGCTGCTGGACCAAGCACTCAACCCACCGGACGGCCGATCCACGACAGCGACCCGGCAAGCCCCAGCACAACTCGACGTTGGCGAAGCTGCAACCTAGCCCAGGCCGGATCCGGCCAACCGGCACGAGGCGCGAACCTACTCAGTCAGCGCCTCCCCACCAGCCACGTCCGGCGCCTACCACGGGGTGCCACCCGAGGATGCCGGGCCTCGGCATGTCGCCGCTAAGCATCCTCCTGGAGCTCGCGGATGAGGGCTTGCCGCTCCTGCCTGGTCAAGCGTCGCCGCAGGTCACTGGCGGCCACAGCAACCGGGTCCAACCGGGCGGGAGTCGGCTTCGGCGTGCGGATTGTCCCGCCCCGGGTTTGATGGAGACATCGAAACCTGGGAGGAACACCAGCGATGCCTGCACCGAAGAAGTACAACGATGAGCTGCGTGAGCGTGCGACTCGATTGGCGGTCGAGGCCCGTCGGGATCCGGTGTC